>NZ_JCAFRI010000006.1:0-188838 GCF_059367915.1 Stenotrophomonas sp. YJH_SMC_19 | reverse complement strand
CCTCGGACCAGCGCAATTCCGTGCTGACCCAATGGCTGCACCACTACAACTGGCACCGCCCTCACATGGGGATCGGTGGCCAGCCACCTATTTCCAGAGTCCTGCTGAACAACGTGGTGGGTTTACACAGTTAGTCGACTTTCGCGCGCAGCGCGGGATTTTCGCGACCTGAACCTGGAGCAGTCGACTAACAGTCGACTCTCCCCAGCCGACGCACAGCCGGCCGTGCGTTGCCGCGTTACAACGCTTCCAGGCTGCACCACGGCAATTCGGGCAGTCCCTGCCCGGCCACCGCCGCCGCCAGTTGCGCATCGGCGCCGTCGACATCGATGCCCTGGCGCGCGTACCACGACGGGTCGTAATAGCTCTGTGCATAGCGCTCGCCGCTGTCGCACAGGATGCTGACGATGCTGCCGCGGTGGCCCGCCTCGCGCATCCACTGCGCAGCCTGCAGCACACCGATGAAGTTGGTGCCGGTGGAACCACCGACACGGCGGCCCAGCTGGCGGCTGACATGGCGCATCGCGGCCAGGCTCAGCGCATCGGGCACCTTCACCATCGCATCGACGCTGGTCGGGATGAAGCTCGCCTCTACCCGCGGCCGGCCGATGCCTTCCACGCGCGAGCCGCCGCTGCAGGTCAGGCCGCGCCAATCCTGCTCGCCGGCCACGGCGGCTTTGTAGCCGTCGAAGAACACCGACACTTCCGGGTCCGCGCACAGGATGCGGGTGTCATGCCGGCGGTAGCTGACATAGCGGCCCAGCGTGGCTGCGGTACCGCCGGTGCCCGGGCTGCACACGATCCACTCCGGAATCGGGCTGGGCTCCTCGGCCATCTGCTTGAAGATGGATTCGGCGATGTTGTTGTTGGCACGCCAGTCGGTGGCGCGCTCGGCATAGGTGAACTGGTCCATGAAGTGGCCACCGGTTTCACGTGCCAGCCGTTCCGATTCGCAGTTGAGGTCGCAGGCACGCTCGACCAGGTGGCAGCGCCCGCCATGGAATTCGATCGCCGCAATCTTCTCCGGCGAGGTCGTGGCCGGAATCACCGCGATGAACGGCAACCCGAGCAGGCGCGCGAAATAGGCTTCGGAGACGGCGGTCGAGCCGCTGGAGGCCTCGATCACCGGACGCCCTTCACGCAACCAGCCATTGGCCAGCGCATACAGGAACAGCGAGCGCGCCAGCCGGTGCTTGAGGCTGCCGGTGGGATGGCTCGACTCATCCTTCAGGTACACATCGATGCCCTCGAACCCGGGCAGTGCCAGCGGGATCAGGTGGGTATCGGCGGAGCGGTTGAAATCGGCTTCGATCTTGCGGATGGCGGCGGCCACCCATTCACGCTGCGACATGGCGGGCAATCGTTGTCAGGATGGAACGGTTCGATCCGGCCATTGTACGTCGCGGTGCGGTCAGGTGCCGGTCGCTAGAATGGGACCATCCGGCCGGCAACGGCCCTGCCTGAAGGATCTCTCCCATGACCATTCCCGCCCTGCGCGATGTCCCCGGCGTCGCCGCCCAGGCCCCGGCCGAAACCACCGGCTTCGTGTTCAACCACACCATGCTTCGCGTGAAGGACATTACCGCTTCGCTGGACTTCTACACCCGCGTGCTCGGCTACCAGCTGATCGACAAGCGCGACTTCCCCGAGGCCCAGTTCAGCCTGTACTTCCTGGCCTATGTGCCCGCTGGCGTCACGGTGCCGGAAGATGACAACGCCCGCCGCCTGTGGATGGCCGGGCTGCCGGGCGTGCTGGAACTGACCCACAACCACGGCACCGAAACCCAGGACGGCGCGGTCTACCACGACGGCAACAGCGACCCGCGCGGCTTCGGCCACATCTGCGTGTCGGTGCCGGACATCGAGGCCGCCTGCCAGCGCTTCGAGGACCTCGGCGTGACCTTCCAGAAGCGCCTGACCGACGGACGCATGAAAAACCTGGCCTTCATCAAGGATCCGGACGGCTACTGGGTCGAGATCATCGCCAACGTCTGACCCGAAAAGGGGACGGAGGGGATTAAGTCGTTTCTGGCATTATTGGGCTGGAAGCGACTTAATCCCCTCCGTCCCCTTTTTCTGCGAGGTTGGTATGGAAACGATGGAACTGCACCGCGGCCGCCTGATCGACCACATCCAGCTGGTAGTGCGCGACCTGGCGGCCAGCCGCCGCTTCTACCAGGCGGTGTTCGATACGATCGGCATCCCAATCGCCGGTGAAGGCGATGACTACTTCTGGGCCGATGAGCTGTTCATTTCCAGCGCCAGCAGCACGGCCGCCGCCGGCCAGCTGACCGGCCGCCACCATCTGGCCTTCCAGGCCCGCGACAGCGCCACCGTCGATGCCTTCCATACCGCCGCGATCGCCGCCGGCGGCACCGACAACGGCGCGCCCGGTGAACGCCCTTACCACCCGGGCTACTACGGCGCGTTCGTGCTCGACCCGGATGGCAACAACATCGAAGTGGTCTACCACGGCCCAGCCAACTACAGCGCCGACTCGGTGAAGGTTACTTTCTGATTTCACCGATGCCGTGAACGAAGAAGCCGGGAAATGCCCGGCTTCTCTGCTTCCAGCGCTGCAGCCCTCAGTGGGCGGCCATGTAGATGTCCTGCAGCACGGCCTTTTCCAGCTCCAGCTCGCCCAGCAGGTTCTTCACGATGTCGCCCAGGCTGAGGATGCCGACCAGACGAGTGCCTTCGGTGACCATCAGATGACGGCGCCGCGAGTACGTCATCAACGACATGGCCTGCTTCAGGGTGGCCTCCGGGGCGATGCCCTCCAGGCCGGTGGACGGCAGGCTGGAAATCACCCGGCGGCCGGCCTGCGGGCCGTCGTCGGCCAGGGTACGCACGATGTCCTTCTCGGAAATGATGCCGACCGGGGCATCGTCCTTCATCACCACCAGTGCAGCGATCCTGTGCGCGCTCATCTTGTGGGCGGCGGCACCGATGGTGTCTTCGGCATCGATGGTGATGACAGCTTCTTTCTTGGATTGCAGGAGTTCGCGGACGTTCATTCTTGTTTCCTGGTGCAGGTCACTGAAGTCAAAAAGTGTGCTCTTCCGATACGCCCCCTCCCCGGGAACAGACCTTTCAGCGCACGTCTGGCGCACCCGGCTGCCGCTTGGAACGGATCGGCAGACGACGTGCTGCAACGCGAACGAGGTGGGCTCAACCGCTCAACCCGGACCTCGGTCAAATCGATTCTACGACTGCGACCATCGGTCACTACCGGCATCGATAGGACAGTTCGTCGTGGGAACCAACCGACGATCCAGAGAATGGCACCGCGGCTGAAACCGCCGCTGAATACACGCGATGCTACGCGTTAAAGATTGATTGCCTGCTGCCGACGGTGGACAGAACACCCTGTCGCTGTCCCACTTGCCGCTGCCACCGGCACAAACGAAAGGGGGCCCACACGGCCCCCTTCGCTTGCAACCTCCAACCGAGCTGACGGGTGTTACTCCACCGTCACGCTCTTGGCCAGGTTGCGCGGCTTGTCCACGTCGGTGCCGCGCGCCAGCGCGGTGTGGTAGGCCAGCAACTGCACCGGAATGGTGTGCACGATCGGGCTGAGCACGCCGGCATGACGCGGCGTACGGATCACGTGCACGCCTTCGGACTCGTTGAAGTTGCTGTCCTGGTCGGCGAACACGAACAGTTCACCGCCACGCGCGCGCACTTCCTGCATGTTCGACTTCACCTTCTCCAGCAGGCTGTCGTTCGGCGCGATCACCACCACCGGCATGTCCTCGTCCACCAGCGCCAGCGGGCCATGCTTCAGCTCGCCTGCCGGGTAGGCCTCGGCGTGGATGTAGGAGATTTCCTTGAGCTTGAGCGCGCCTTCCAGCGCGATCGGGTAATGCAGGCCACGGCCCAGGAACAGCGCGCTGCTCTTGCGTGCGAAACGCTCGGCCCACGCAGCGATCTGCGGCTCCATGTTCAATGCGTGCTGCACGCTGCCCGGCAGGAAGCGCAGCTGCTCGAGGTAGTCCGCTTCCTGCGCCGCGTCGATGCGGCCGTGCAGCTTGCCCAGCACCACGGTCAGCTGGAACAGGGCCGCCAGCTGGGTGGTGAAGGCCTTGGTCGAGGCCACGCCGATCTCGGCACCGGCACGGGTGTAGCACACCAGTTCGCTGGCGCGCGGAATCGCACTTTCCGGCACGTTGCAGATCGACAGCGTGTGCTTGTGGCCGAGCGACTTGGCGTACTTCAGCGCTTCCATCGTATCCAGCGTTTCGCCGGACTGGGAGATGGTGACGATCAGATGCTTCGGGTTCGCGTAGGCCGCGCGATAGCGGTACTCGCTGGCGATCTCCACGCTGCACGGAAGGCCGGCGATGGCTTCGATCCAGTAGCGCGCGGTCAGGCCGGCGTAGTAGCTGGTGCCGCAGGCGATGATCTGCACACCCTCGATGCCCGACAGCACCGCTTCGGCGTTCTTGCCGAACAGCCCGGCCGGGAAACCACCGGCGTCGATCGCCGCCTCGATGGTGTCGCCCAGCGCGCGCGGCTGCTCGTGGATCTCCTTCTGCATGAAGTGGCGGTACGGGCCCAGCTCCAGCGATGCCAGCGACACATCGGACAGATGCACGTCGCGCTCGATCGGCCGGTCGTGCTCGTCGAAGATGCGCACGCCATCGCGACGGATCTCGGCGGTATCGCCCTCTTCCAGGAAAATGACCTTGCGGGTGGCCGAGATCACCGCCGAGACGTCGGAGGCAACGAAGTTCTCGCCCTCGCCCAGGCCGATCAGCAGCGGGCAGCCCATGCGCGCGCAGACGAAGCGCTCCGGCTCGGCGCGGCTGACCACGGCCAGCGCGTAGGCGCCGGTCAGTTCCTTCACCGTGTGCTGCAGCGCCACCAGCAGGTCGTCGCCATCCTTCAGGTGGTGGTGGATCAGGTGTGCGATGACTTCGGTATCGGTCTGCGACTCGAAGGTGTAGCCCAGCGCGCGCAACTTCTCGCGCTGCTCTTCGTGGTTCTCGATGATACCGTTGTGCACCAGCGCCACGCCCTGGCTGATGTGCGGATGCGCATTGGCCTCGGTGACACCACCGTGGGTGGCCCAGCGGGTAT
Source organism: Stenotrophomonas sp. YJH_SMC_19 (assembly GCF_059367915.1). Classification (NCBI taxonomy): domain Bacteria; kingdom Pseudomonadati; phylum Pseudomonadota; class Gammaproteobacteria; order Lysobacterales; family Lysobacteraceae; genus Stenotrophomonas; species Stenotrophomonas sp. YJH_SMC_19. The sequence continues at coordinate 183,756 of NZ_JCAFRI010000006.1, read as the reverse complement.
GGCCGATGCCCAGCACCGCGTTGAAGCCCTCGGCCTCGGCCGCCGTGGCCATTTCCGACACTCGGCCGGTACGACGCACGCGACGCACCTCCGACCGCTCGGCATGGTCGATCACCGCGATACCCGAGGAATCGTAACCACGGTACTCAAGGCGCTTCAGACCCTCGATCAGCACCGGCACTACGTCGCGATCAGCGATCGCACCCACGATTCCACACATGTCACGCGTTTCCTTGAAGACGATTGTCGCATTCTAGCCTGCGTGCCCGGCTTCCCCCTCCTGTCCGCTTAATGAAAGTGTCCGGAAAGGTGTCCGCGGACACCCGGACACTTCACATCAAGCCCCAACCCCTTGACCCATAAGGAATTAAAGTTGGCACGCTACGTGCTTGGTACTGGCTACCACCGTCAGGCACGCACCCGATGATCCGCGACACTTCCGCCCAGGACCAGATCGTTTCCTCCGCTCCGGCCAGCGCTCCGCGCGCCAACTGGCTCCGTTACCGTTGGCCGGCGCTGGGCACGATCGCCCTGCTCGCCGGCATCGGCTGGGCCGTGCACGCCTGGTCCAACGCCAGCCGCTCCTTCGACAGCAGCCGCGTGCGCATCGCCGAAGTGAAGCGGGGCGACCTGGTCCGTGACATCGCCGCCGACGGCCGCGTGATCGCCGCCAACAGCCCGGTTCTGTATGCCATCTCTGCGGGCACCGTGGACCTGAAGGTGGTCGCCGGTGACGTGGTGAAGAAGGGGCAGGAGCTGGCGGTCATCGACAGCCCCGAACTGCGCAGCAAGCTGGCCCAGGAACAGGCCACCCTGGCCGGCCTGGAGGCCGAGGCCAGCCGTGCCGCGCTGGACGCCACCCTGGCCCGCGCCAAGTCGCGCAAGGAAACCGACCAGGCCACCATCGAACGGCAGGCCGCCGACCGCGACCTGCAGCGCTACCAGCGCGGCTACGACGGCGGGGCGGTGCCGCAGATCGACCTGGCCAAGGCCAAGGACTCGCTGAAGAAGGCCGACATCACCCTGGCCAACGCCACCACCGATGCCCGCCTGCAGAGCCAGGGCGCGGATCTGGATGCCCGCAACAAGCGCCTGCTGGCCGATCGCCAGAAGGCGGTGGTGGCCGAAGTACAGCGCCAGGTCGATGCGCTGACGCTGCGTGCCCCGTTCGATGGCCAGGTCGGCCAGGTGCAGGCGGTGCAGTCCACCAACCTGGCCGCCAATGCCCCGGTGCTGGGCGTGGTCGACCTGTCCAAGTTCGAAGTCGAGATCAAGGTGCCGGAGAGCTTCGCCCGCGACCTGGCGATCGGCATGCCGGCACAGCTGACCGGTGGCAACGGCCAGCCGTTCCCGGGTGAGATCAGCGCGGTGTCGCCGGAAGTGGTCAACGGCGAGGTCAATGCCCGCGTGCGCTTTGCCAGCGCGCAGCCGGAAGGCCTGCGCCAGAGCCAGCGGATGTCGGTGCGCGTGCTGCTCGATACCCGCAGGAACGTGCTCAAGGTCGAGCGCGGCCCGTTCGTCGAACAGGGCAATGGCATGGCCTACGTGATGGATGGCCGCACCGCCGTGCGCCGTCCGGTGGAACTGGGCGTCAGCAGCCTGGGCGAAGTGGAAATCAAGTCGGGTGTGCAGCCGGGCGACCGCATCGTGGTCTCCGGCAGCGACCTGTTCAAGGACGCCGAACGCGTCTCCGTCAACTGATACCTGATACCTGAATCCTGGAGAGAGGACACCCCATGTACATGCTCGAAATGCGTTCGGTCGCCAAGGTCTTCCGCACCGAACAGGTGGAAACCCACGCACTGCGCTCGCTGGAACTGCAGGTCAAGGAAGGTGAGTTCGTCGCGGTCACCGGCCCGTCCGGCTCCGGCAAGACCACCTTCCTCAACATCGCCGGCCTGCTGGAAACCTTCACCAGCGGTACCTACATGCTGGACGGCCAGGACGTGAGCACGCTGGGCGACGACGCCCGCAGCCGCCTGCGCAACCAGAAGATCGGCTTCATCTTCCAGGGCTTCAACCTGATCCCCGACCTGAACCTGTTCGACAACGTCGACGTTCCGCTGCGCTATCGCAGGATGAGCGCCAACGAGCGCCGCGAACGCATCGAGAAGGCACTGACCCAGGTCGGCCTGGGCTCGCGCATGAAGCACTATCCGAATGAACTGTCGGGTGGCCAGCAGCAGCGCGCGGCCATCGCGCGTGCGCTGGCCGGCAGCCCGCGCCTGCTGCTGGCCGACGAACCGACCGGCAATCTGGATACGCAGATGGCCCGGGGCGTGATGGAGCTGCTGGAGGAGATCAACGCCGCCGGCACCACCATCGTGATGGTCACCCACGACCCGGAACTGGCCGCGCGTGCGCAGCGCAACGTGCACATCGTCGATGGCCAGGTGACCGACCTGGTGCGCGAGCCGGTGCTGGCCACGCCGTTGCGCCACATCGTCGCCGTCAACGAGTGAGGGCCCGACCATGTTCGCCTACTACGCCCGATTGGCGGCGCGCAGTTTCCGCCGCAACAAGGTCCTGACCGCGCTGATGGTGATCGCCATCGCGCTCGGCATCGGCGCCTCGATGACCACGTTGACCGTATTCCACGTGCTGTCCGGCGACCCGATTCCGGGCAAGAGTGACCGCCTGTTCTACGTGCAGCTCGATGCCGCGACCGGCGCCTATGTCGCCGGCGAGGAACCGGAAACCCAGCTGACCCGCTTCGACGGTGAAGCGCTGCTGCGCGAGGCCAAGGGCGAGCGCCAGGCGCTGATGAGCGGCGGCGGCGGCACCATCGAACCGGACAACAGCACGCTCAAGCCCTTCAGCATCGACACCCGCTGGACCTCGGCCGATTTCTTCCCGATGTTCGAGGTGCCCATGCAGTACGGCCGCCCCTGGACGCGCGAGGACGATGAAGGCCGCGCACGCGTGGTGGTCATCTCCAAGGCGCTCAACGACAAGCTGTACCAGGGCGCCAACAGCGTGGGCCGCGACCTGCGCATGGAAGGCCAGAGTTACCGCATCGTCGGCGTGATGAAGGAATGGAGCCCGGAGCCGCACTTCTACGACCTGACCACCGGCAGCTACGGCAAGAACGAAGACCTGCTGCTGCCGATCTCCACCTCGTTCGACCTGAAGCTCGGCAACAACGGCAACATGAACTGCTTCGGCGAAAACCCGGACGGCAACAGCTACTCGCTCAATGCACCGTGCGCGTGGCTGCAGTACTGGGTGGAAATGGACCCGGCCAAGGCCGGCGACTACCGCCGCTACCTGGAGAACTATTCGACCCAGCAGCGCGAGGCAGGCCGCTTCAAGCACCCACCGAACGTGCGCCTGCGCACCGTGATGGAATGGCTGGACTTCAATGGTGCCGTGCCCAGCGACGTGCGCCTGCAGCTGTGGCTGGCGCTGGGCTTCCTCGGTGTCTGCCTGGTCAACACGGTAGGCCTGCTGCTGGCCAAGTTCCTGCGCCGCAGTGGTGAGATCGGCGTGCGCCGTGCACTCGGTGCCAGCCGTGGCCAGATCTTCCTGCAGTGCCTGGTGGAAGCCGGCGCGGTGGGCGTGGTCGGTGGCGTGCTGGGTATCGGCCTGGCCCTGCTTGGCCTGTTCGCGGTGCGCCAGCAGCCGGTGGAATACGCAAAGCTGGCCCACCTGGACGGCAACATGCTGCTGCTCGCGCTGGGCCTGACCCTGTTCGCCAGCCTCGCCGCCGGATTCCTGCCCGCCTGGCGCGCGATGCAGGTCACCCCGGCCATCCAGCTCAAGTCGCAGTAAGCACCTGAACGAGGACTCCCATGGACATCCGCCCCATCCTCAGCACACTGCGCCGGCACAAGACCGCTGCCGCTCTGATCGTGCTGGAAGTCGCACTGACCTGCGCCATCGTCTGCAACGCGCTGTTCCTGGTCAGCCAGCGCGTGGAGAAAATCAGCATGCCCAGCGGTATCGCCGAGAGCGAACTGGTGATGCTGCGCGTCAGCGGCATCGGCAAGCAGACCGACGCCATGTCCCGCACCCGCGAGGACCTGGCATCGCTGCGCGCGATTCCCGGCGTCAGCAACGTCACCATCATCAACCAGGTTCCCTTCCGCAACGGCTCCTCCAGCAGCAGCATCTCGCGGGTGATCGACCAGGAACGGCCGACCACCAACGCTTCGATGTACACCCTGTCCGAGAACGGGCTGGGCACGATGGGCATCAATCTGATCGCCGGCCGCGATTTCCTGCCCGACGAGTACCAGAACTTCGAAGACGTCAGCAAGGGTGGCGCCAAGGAAAAGGCCATCCCGGTCATCCTCACCCAGGCCACCGCCGCCAAGATGGAGCCCAACGGCAGCGCCCTGGGCAAGACCTACTACATGGGCAAGCAGTCGCTGCATGTGGTCGGCATCGTAGACACGCTCAGCACACCCAATGGCTGGAATGACAACTGGACCAACTCGATGCTGCTGCCGATCCGGGTCAGCTTCGACAAGGGGGGCACGTACGTGTTGCGCACTTCGCCGGAACGCCGCCAGGAGGTGCTCGATGCCGGTGCCGCCGCGCTGGAGCGCAATGACCCCAACCGCCTGATGCGCGACAAGCTGACCTATGAAGACCAGCGCAAGGACTTCTTCAAGAACGACCGCGCGATGGTCGGCCTGCTGATCACCGTCAGCATCTCGCTGCTGGTGGTCACCGCGCTGGGCATCATCGGCCTGGCCAGCTTCTGGGTGCAGCAGCGCAGCAAGCAGATCGGCATCCGCCGTGCGCTGGGCGCCACCCGCGGGCAGATCCTGCGCTACTTCCAGACCGAGAACTTCCTGCTGGCCTCGCTGGGCATCGTGCTGGGCATGCTGGCCGCGTACGCGATCAACCTGGCCCTGATGAACCTGTACGAGCTGCCGCGCATGCCGCTGTACTACCTGCCGCTGGGTGCGCTGCTGCTGTGGATACTGGGCCAGATTGCGGTGTTCGGTCCGGCACGGCGTGCGGCGGCGGTACAGCCTGCGGTCGCCACGCGGGGCGCGTGAGATGCGTGCCTGCGCGATGTGCCTGATGCTGCTCCTGCCCCTGCCGGCGCTGGCCGGTGGTGGCAGCGCACAGACGCTGGAATGGCGCCGCGATGGAGCGCGGCTGTCGCTGCGCTCGACCGAAGGCCAGGTGCATGTGGAGGCCGCCAGCCCGGAAGTGCGCTTCGGCGTGCGCAGTGGCGATCGCATCCTCCGCGTGGACGACACGGCGGTGCGCCGGGTTGAACATCTGGCCGAGGCACTGCGCCATTCCCACGCGGCCAGCGCCTATCTGTTGCTGCGCCGCGACAAGCGCGAACTGACGGTGGCGGTCAACGCCGCTGCGTGGCGACAGGCATTGGAGGTCCCGCCACCACCCGCGCCACCACCTCCGCCAGCCCCACCCGGGCGCTGAGCATCATCCGCTCCTGCACGGCCACAGGTTTGGCTATGCTTGATGGGTGGCGCCGGGCTCTCCCGGTGCGTGGACACGAACGGCTCCATCGGCGCCGCCCATCCCTTTCTGCAGAACCGCTTGATGCCTGCGATCCTGATCATCGACGACAACGCCAGCGTGGGTACTGCGCTGGACGTGCTGTTCTCCCTGCACGACATCGACACCCTGCAGGCGCACACGCCCGCCGATGGGCTGGCCCTGCTCGAGTCGCAGCCGGTCGATCTGGTGATCCAGGACATGAACTTCAGCGAGGACACCACCTCCGGTGAGGAGGGCGAAGCGTTGTTCGCGCAGATCCGTGCGCGCCATCCGGACCTGCCGGTGATCCTGCTGACCGCCTGGACCCACCTGAGCAGTGCAGTGGACCTGGTCAAGGCCGGTGCGGCCGACTACCTGGCCAAGCCCTGGGACGACCGCAAGCTGATGACCACGGTCAACAACCTGCTGGAACTGTCCGAGGCACGCCGCGAACTGGACCGGCGCCGCAGCCGTGAACTGCACCAGCGCAACGCGCTGGAAGAGAAGTACGACCTGTGCGGCGCGGTCTTCGCCGACCCCGCCAGCGAGCGCGTCATCGCCCTCGCCTGCCAGGTCGCACGCTCGGAACTGCCGGTACTGATCACCGGCGCGAACGGTGCCGGCAAGGAGAAGATCGCGCAGATCATCCAGGCCAATTCGCTGGTGGCCAAGGGCCCGTTCGTGGCGGTCAACTGTGGCGCGTTGCCCTCGGAACTGATCGAAGCCGAACTGTTCGGTGCCGAGGCCGGTGCGTATACCGGCGCCAACAAGGCGCGCGAAGGCAAGTTCGAGGCCGCCGATGGTGGCACCCTGTTCCTGGATGAGATCGGCAACCTGTCGCTCGGCGGGCAGATGAAGCTGCTGCGCGTGCTGGAAACCGGCCGCTTCGAGCGCCTGGGTTCCAACCGCGAGCGCCAGGTCAAGGTCCGCGTGGTCAGCGCGACCAATGCCGACCTGCCGGCGATGATCCGCGAGGGTACCTTCCGCGAAGATCTCTATTACCGCCTCAACACGGTGGAACTGGTGCTGCCGCCGCTGGCCGAACGCCCGGGCGACATCGTGCCGCTGGCCGAGCGATTCCTGACCGCTGGCAAGCCGCTGTCCAGCGCCGCCACCGCAGCACTGCAGCGGCACCCCTGGCCAGGCAACGTGCGCGAGCTGCGCAACGTGATCCAGCGTGCCGAACTGCTGGCCACCGGCAACCGCATCGAAGTGGCCGATCTCAACCTGCCGCGCGCAGCCGTCGTACCACGACCGGCACCCAGCGCAGGCAATGATCCCGACCGCACACGCATCGAGGATGTGCTGGCGCGCAACCATGGCGTCATCGCCCAGGCTGCCGCCGAGCTCGGCCTGAGCCGCCAGGCGCTGTACCGGCGCATGGACCGCCACGGTATTCCACGCGAATGAAGCGGCGCTCGTTCACTTTCCGCCTGTTCCTGCGCCTGCTGCCGGTGCTGGCACTGGCTGCGGCACTGCCGTGGCTGCTGGCCTACTGGATGGACCATGGCTGGGTGGTGACCACGGTGTCGGCGCTGATCCTGCTGTCGCTGATGTGGTGGACGCTGCGTCGGGCCACCGCCCCGGTGCGGTCACTGATGCGGGCCCTGGCGGGCACCACCAGCAGCTATCGCGACGGCGAATACAACTTCGGCGTGCACTGGCCCGGCAATGACGAGCTCGGCGACCTGGTGCAGGCACACCGGGAGCTGGGTGATGTACTGCGTGAGCAGCGGCAGGGCCTGGTGCAACGTGAGCTGCTGCTGGACACCATGGTGCAGAATACGCCGGTTGCGATGCTGTTGATCGCCTCCGGCGGTGATGGCATCGCCCGCGTGGTGTTCTCCAACCTGGCCGCGCGCAAGCTGCTGCACGGCGGTTGGAAGCTGGAAGGCCAGCGCCTGGAAGACGTGCTGGAACAGGTGCCGGTGGAACTGCGCGATGCCATCGCCCGTGGCGGTGACAGCCTGTTCGCGGTGCACGCCGAGGGGGAGGACGGCGATGAGGATGACGAGCAGGTCTATCACCTCTCGCGGCGTGCCTTCCAGCTCAACGGTCGTCCGCACGACCTGCTGCTGGTGCGCCTGTTGACCGCCGAGCTGCGCCGCCAGGAAGTGCAGACCTGGAAGAAGGTGATCCGGGTGATCAGCCACGAGCTCAACAACTCACTGGCGCCGATTGCTTCGCTCGCCCATTCCGGCGGCGTGCTGGTGCAGCGTGAGCGCTTTGACCGGCTGCCCGAGATCTTCACCACCATCGAGGACCGCGCACGCCACCTGGAAGGCTTCATCCGTGGCTATGCGCGCTTTGCCAAGCTGCCACAGCCGCAGCTGCAGACCGTGCACTGGGCGCCGTTCCTGTCCAGCCTGCGCCAGCAGATCCCGTTCGGCATGGAACGTGAGCCGGACGAGGAGCTGAGCAGCCGCATCGACATCGCGCAGTTCGGGCAGGCGTTGTTGAACCTGCTGAAGAATGCGCACGAAGCCTGCGCTGAAGCCGAGCCGCCCAACGACGATGTGCAGGTACAGCTGACCCGGCTGCCGCAGTGGCTGCGCCTGGACGTGCTTGACCGCGGCAAGGGCATGAACGAGCAGGTGCTGCAGAACGCACTGATGCCGTTCTATTCGACCAAGCGCAATGGCACCGGGCTGGGGCTGGCGCTGACGCGGGAGATCGTGGAGGCCCACGGCGGACGGGTGTCACTGCAGAACCGCGGCGATGGCGGGTTGTGCGTGTCGATCCTGCTGCCGGTGGGTTGAGCGGACCGATCGGGTAGATCCACGCGATGCGTGGATATGCCGACCGAGGTCGGTACCTACCAGGCCTGCCGCATCGCCACGCGTAGATGCATCGGAAACCCCAGCGCGGCCTCTTCGGCCATCACCGCCTGCAGCCCTGCACCCCACTCCGCCTCCGGTGCGGCGACGAACCCTTCACTGGCATAGAAGGCCGCATTCCACGGCACGTCGGACAACGTGGTCAGCACGGCCGAGCGATAGCCTTTCGCCCGGGCCTGTACCAATGCATGGCGCAACAACGTGCGCCCATGACCTTGCCGCGCGTGTGCAGGATCCACATCCATCTGCAGCACGTGGAACTCACCTGCCAGTTCGCCGGCAAGCAGATAGCCGGCGATGCCACCGTCTGCCGCATCCACCACCCACAGCTGCCCGCGTTCAAGGCCATCCTGTAGTGTCGGCAGGTCCAGGCCATGCCCGGCGAACACCGGATAGGCCTCATGGCCCCTCAACACCTCGCCGGCGCGCTGCTCGATGCCGGGCAGCACACCGAGTTCATCGGCGCGGGGAACACGGGGCTCAGGACTTCTTGAGCGGGCGCTTCCAGCCATCGATGGTTTCCTGTCGGGCACGCGCCAGTGTCAGCTTGCCGTCCGGCGCGTTGCGGGTGATGACCGAACCGGCGGCAATGGTCGCGCCGTCGCCAATGGTCACCGGTGCCACCAGCGAACTGTTGGAGCCGATGAACGCGTTGTCGCCGATGGTGGTGGTCGACTTGTTCACGCCATCGTAGTTGCAGGTGATGGTGCCAGCGCCGATGTTCACCTTGCTGCCGATCACCGCATCGCCCAGGTAGGTGAGGTGATTGGCCTTGCTGCCCACACCCAGCGTGACCTTCTTGGTCTCGACGAAGTTGCCGACGTGCACGCCATCGGCCAGCACGGTGCCCGGTCGCAGGCGCGCGAACGGGCCGATCTGCGCGGCGCCCTCGGTAACCACGCCCTCCAGATCGCAGTGCGCACGCACGTCGGTGCCCGGCCCAAGGTTGACGTCCTTCAAACGGTTGAACGGACCGACGGTGACGCCGTCGCCGAGCACCACCTTGCCCTCGAGCACGACATCGACGTCGATCAGCACGTCGCTGCCCACGGTGACAGTGCCGCGGATGTCGAGCCGGGCGGGATCGCGCACGCGCGCCCCCTGTGCGCACAGGGCCCGCACCGCACGACGCTGCCAGGCACGCTCCAGCTGCGAAAGCTGCCAGGGGTCGTTTGCCCCTTCGGCCTCCTGCGCGTCGGCCACCAGCGCCATTTCGGCCGGCGTGTATTCATGGGCGGCAAACGCAAAGACATCGGTGAGGTAGTACTCGCCCTGTGCATTGCTGTTGGAAAGCTGCGACAGCCACCGGCGCAGCGCAGTCGATTCGGCGGCGATGATGCCGGTATTGATCGTGCGCACGCGCAGCTGGTCATCGGTGGCGTCCTTCTGCTCGATGATCGCGCCAACCTTGCCCTCGGCATCGCGCAGCACGCGGCCATATCCGGTCGGGTCATCGACATCGGCCACCAGTACCGCCAGCCGGCCCGGCTGTGCGAGCAGGTCGCGCAGGGTCTGCGCACGGATCAGCGGCACGTCGCCGTACAGGACCAGCACCTGCGCCAGGTCGGGAACCTGGGGCATCGCCTGCGCTACCGCGTGGCCGGTGCCGAGCTGCTGTGCCTGCTCGGCCCATTGCAGGTCGGGCTGGCCGGCGAAGTACTGGCGCACCGCCTCGCCGCCATGGCCATGGACCACGTGGATCGCCGCCGGCTGGAGCTCACGGGCCGCGTCGATCACGTGCGCCAGCATCGGCTGGCCCGCGATCGGCTGCAGCACCTTCGGCAGCACCGACTTCATGCGCTTGCCTGCGCCGGCGGCGAGGATGATGACGTGCAGGGGTTGGGTCATGGGAACGGCGGTCCGTGGTTCGTTGCCGGTGATTCTAGAGCGTGCGCCGTTAACATGGGCATCCCTCCTCCCTTCGCCATGCCGATGAGCCTCGTCCGCCAGGGAAGCGCCTACCTCTTCATCGGGCTCGTGCAGCTGCTGCTCGACTGGCTCGTGTTCGTGGTCACCACCGCGCTCGGCATGCCCGTGGCGCCGGCCAACATCGCCGGGCGCCTGGCCGGCATGCTGCTGGGCTTCTGGCTCAACGGCCGCTACACCTTCGCCGAGGCCGGCACCCGCAAGCTGGGATGGAAGCGATTTGCACGCTTCTTCGGCCTATGGCTGCTGCTCACCGTGGCGAGCACATTGCTGGTGAGCCTGGTGGACCACGCGCTGGGCCTGCAGTACACCTGGCTGGCCAAACCGCTGGTGGAAGGCGGCCTGGCGTGTGTGTCGTTCCTGCTGATGCGGTACGTGGTGTATCGCTGAGACGGCACCAGGATCGGGATCGGGATCGGGGACCGGGACCGGGACCGGGACCGGGACCGGGACCGGGACCGGGATCGGGATCGGGGACCGGGATCGGTGATCGGGATCGGGATCGGGACTGGGGACCGGGACTGGGGACCGGGACTGGGGACCGGGACTGGTAGAGTCGACTGGTAGTCGACTAACGCTCGCAGCGCGGGATTTTCGCGGCCTGAACGTAGAGCAGTCGACTAACAGTCGACTCTACCCAGTCGAATCCACCCGGTCGACTCTACCCAGCCACCCGAACAAAAACGCCGGCGCAGGGCCGGCGTTTTCGTGGATGCAGCGCGGAACCTCAGTGCTTGAGGGTCTTGCGCAGGCGTTCCAGGGCCTGCAGCTGGACGACGGCTTCGGCCAGCTTCTGCTGGGCTTCGGCCACTTCCATGGCTTCACCGCGGTTGGCCAGGATGCGCTCGGCTTCTTCCTTGGCCTTGCGGACCGAGGCTTCGTCGATGTCCTGCGCGCGGATCGCGGTGTCGGCCAGCACGGTCACCACCTGCGGCTGCACTTCCAGGATGCCGCCGGAAATGGCGAAATCCAGCTGCTCGCCATTCGGCGTGGTCACCACCACCTTGCCCGGCTTCAGGCGGGTGATCAGCGGCGCGTGCTTGGGCGCGATGCCCAGTTCGCCCAGCTCACCGGTGGCCACGACCAGGGTCGCTTCGCCACGGAAGATTTCCTGCTCGGCGCTGACGATGTCGCAACGGATCGTGCTCATGCAAATCTCTTCGCTGTTCGCGGCGGCGCAATGCCACCGTGGGAGTCCACCGGCGCGGGCGGTTGCCCGGCGCCGGCGTCAGGTCGGGCAGGATCGCTCCCACCCGCCCCGGATCAGGCCTTCTCGGCCATCTTCTTGGCCTTCTCGACCGCTTCTTCGATGCCGCCGACCATGTAGAACGCCTGTTCCGGCAGGTGGTCGTACTCGCCATCGACGATGGCCTTGAAGCCACGGATGGTGTCCTTCAGCGGCACGTACTTGCCCGGCGAACCGGTGAACACTTCAGCCACGTGGAACGGCTGGCTGAAGAAGCGCTCGATCTTACGGGCGCGCGACACGGCCTGCTTGTCCTCTTCGGACAGTTCGTCCATGCCCAGGATCGCGATGATGTCCTTCAGTTCCTTGTACTTCTGCAGGGTCTGCTGGACGCGCTGGGCGGTGTCGTAGTGCTCATGGCCGATGACCAGCGGGTCCATCTGGCGGCTGGTGGAGTCCAGCGGATCGACGGCCGGGTAGATACCCAGCGAGGCGATCGAACGCGACAGGGTGACGGTCGAGTCCAGGTGGGCGAAGGTGGTCGCCGGCGACGGGTCGGTCAGGTCGTCCGCGGGAACGTAGACGGCCTGGATCGAGGTGATCGAACCGTTCTTGGTCGAGGTGATGCGCTCCTGCAGGACGCCCATTTCCTCGGCCAGGGTCGGCTGGTAACCCACGGCGGACGGCATGCGGCCCAGCAGTGCCGACACTTCGGTACCGGCCAGGGTGTAGCGGTAGATGTTGTCGACGAACAGCAGGACGTCCTTGCCCTTGCCGTTTTCGTCCTTCTCGTCGCGGAAGTACTCGGCCATGGTCAGGCCGGTCAGGGCGACGCGCAGACGGTTGCCCGGCGGCTCGTTCATCTGGCCGTACACCATCGCCACCTTGTCGAGGACGTTGGAGTCCTTCATTTCGTGGTAGAAGTCGTTGCCCTCACGGGTACGCTCACCCACGCCGGCGAACACGGACAGACCGCTGTGCGCCTTGGCGATGTTGTTGATCAGCTCCATCATGTTGACGGTCTTGCCGACGCCGGCGCCGCCGAACAGGCCGACCTTGCCGCCCTTGGCGAACGGGCACATCAGGTCGATGACCTTGATGCCGGTTTCCAGCAGTTCGGTGGCCGGGGACTGGTCTTCGTACGACGGGGCCGCACGGTGGATTTCCCAGCTGTCGCTGGCGGCCACCGGGCCGGCTTCGTCGATCGGACGACCGAGCACGTCCATGATGCGGCCCAGGGTGCCGGCGCCGACCGGCACCGAGATGCCACGGCCGGTGTTGACGGCAACCAGGTTGCGCTTCAGGCCGTCGGTGGAACCGAGGGCGATGGTACGCACCACGCCGTCGCCCAGCTGCTGCTGGACTTCGAGGGTGATCTCGGTGTTTTCCACCTTCAGTGCGTCGTACACCTTCGGCACCGATTCACGCGGGAATTCGACGTCGACGACCGCGCCGATGATCTGAACGATCTTGCCCTGACTCATTGCTGCATCCTCTAATGTGTGCTTTGAACGAACGCGGTCAGACTGCTGCCGCGCCGCCGACGATTTCGGAGATTTCCTGGGTGATCGCTGCCTGGCGCGCCTTGTTGTAGACGAGCTGCAGGGTGCCGATCAGCTTGTTGGCGTTGTCGCTCGCCGCCTTCATCGCAACCATGCGTGCCGCATGCTCGGAGGCGACGTTTTCCAGCAGTGCCTGGTACACCAGCGACTCGATGTAACGCGTCATCACGTGCTCGAGCACGGTCGCGGCATCGGGTTCGTACAGGTAGTCCCAGTCGTGGTGAGCGACCTGCTTCTCAGCCGGCGGCAGCGGCAGCAGCTGATCGAAGCTGGCCTTCTGCACCATGGTGTTCACGAAGCGGTTGTATACCAGGTACACGCGGTCGATCTTGCCTTCGGTGAAGGCGTCGAGCATGACCTTGATCACACCGATCAGCGATTCCAGCTTCGGCACGTCGCCGATGTGGGTCACGCTGCCGACCATGTTGACCTTCACGCGGCGGAAGAAGGTCGAAGCCTTCTGGCCGATGGTCACCAGGTCCACTTCCGCACCCTTGTCCTGCCATGCCTTGGCTTCGCCCAGCATCTTGCGGAACAGGTTGTTGTTCAGGCCGCCGGCCAGGCCGCGATCGGAGGAGATCACGATGAAGCCGACCCGCTTGACCTGCTCACGCTCGACCAGGAACGGATGCTGGTAGTCGGTGCTGGCCTGGGCCAGGTGACCGATCACCTGCTTCATCGCCTGCGCGTACGGACGCGAGGTCTTCATCCGATCCTGCGCCTTGCGGATCTTGGAGGCCGAGACCATTTCCAGGGCGCGCGTCACCTTGCGGGTGTTCTGCACGCTCTTGATCTTGGTTTTGATTTCGCGTCCGCTTGCCATCTCTTGTTTCCCGTGGCGCGGGGCTGCTGCCCCGCGTTGTTCAACCGTTTGTCATCTGGTCCAGCGGAGCCAGCGGCTCCGCTCTACAGGACCGCGATTACCAGCTGCCGGTGGTCTTGAACTCGGCGATGCCCTTCTTGAAGGCACCTTCGATGTCGTTGTCCCAACCGCCGGTGGCGTTGACCTTGCTGACCAGCTCGCCCTGGGTGTTGGCGAAGTGGGCGTGCAGGCCTTCTTCGAACGCCAGCAGCTTGTTGACCGGCACGTCGTCGAGGAAACCCTCGTTGACGGCGTAGATCGACAGTGCCTGGTTGGCGATCGACATCGGCGCGTACTGCTTCTGCTTCATCAGCTCGGTGACGCGCTGGCCACGCTCCAGCTGCTTGCGGGTCGCTTCGTCCAGGTCCGAGGCGAACTGCGCGAACGCAGCCAGCTCGCGGTACTGGGCCAGCGAGATACGGATGCCGCCGGACAGCTTCTTGATGATCTTGGTCTGGGCCGAGCCACCGACGCGCGACACCGAGATACCGGCGTTCACGGCCGGGCGGATGCCGGCGTTGAACAGGTCGGTTTCCAGGAAGATCTGGCCGTCGGTGATCGAGATCACGTTGGTCGGAACGAAGGCGGACACGTCGCCGGCCTGGGTTTCGATGATCGGCAGCGCGGTCAGCGAACCGGTCTTGCCGGTGACCTTGCCTTCGGTGAACTTCTCGACGTACTCCTCGGACACGCGGGCAGCGCGCTCGAGCAGACGGGAGTGCAGGTAGAACACGTCACCCGGGTAGGCTTCACGGCCCGGCGGGCGCTTCAGCAGCAGCGAGATCTGGCGGTAGGCGACAGCCTGCTTGGACAGATCGTCGTACACGATCAGCGCGTCTTCGCCGCGGTCCATGAAGTACTCACCCATGGTGCAGCCCGAGTAGGCGCTGATGTACTGCATGGCAGCCGATTCGGAAGCGGTCGCGGCCACCACGATGGTGTGGGCCAGCGCGCCGTTCTCTTCCAGCTTGCGCACGATGTTGGCGATGGTCGAAGCCTTCTGGCCGATCGCAACGTACACGCACTTGATGCCGGTGCCCTTCTGGTTGATCACGGCATCGATCGCCATCGCGGTCTTGCCGGTCTGGCGGTCGCCGATGATCAGCTCGCGCTGGCCACGGCCGATCGGGATCATCGAGTCGACCGACTTGTAGCCGGTCTGCACCGGCTGGTCGACCGACTTGCGCCAGATCACGCCCGGCGCAACACGCTCCACCGGAGCGGTCAGGTCGGTGCCCAGCGGGCCCTTGCCGTCGATCGGCTCGCCCAGCGCGTTCACGACGCGGCCCAGCAGTTCCGGACCGACCGGCACTTCCAGGATGCGGCCGGTGGTCTTGGCGACGTCGCCTTCGCGCAGGTGCTCGTAGTCACCCAGCACCACGGCGCCGACCGAGTCGCGCTCCAGGTTCAGGGCCAGTGCGAAGGTGTTGTTCGGCAGTTCGATCATTTCGCCCTGCATCACGTCGGCCAGACCGAAGATGCGCACGATGCCGTCGGACACGCTGGTCACGGTGCCTTCGTTGCGCGATTCCGCGGCCAGCTTGACCTTCTCGATGCGGTTCTTGATCAGTTCGCTGATTTCGGAGGGGTTGAGCGTGGTTGCCATCGTCAAGTCCTAGTGCCGGCAGCGGGGCCGGACGTTAAATGAATTCAGTTAGCGAGCGCGGTCTGCAGACGGGCCAGCTTGCCCTTCAGCGAACCATCGATGACCACGTCGCCGGCGTCGATCACGGCGCCGCCGATCAGCGAGGCATCGACCGCGGTGGTCACGTCGACCTCGCGGTTGAAGCGCTTGCGCAGCGCGACCTTGATCGCGTCCAGCTCACCGGCCGACAGTTCGGCGGCCGAGGTGACGGTGGCCTTGACCACGTGCTCGGCTTCGGCGCGCAGGGCGTCGAACATGCCGGAAATCTCCGGCAGCAGCGGCAGACGATGCGATTCGGCCAGGATGGCCAGGAAGCGCGAGTAGGTCTCGCCGTGGGACACCGGCGCCAGCAGGGCGACGGCGTCGTCACGACCCAGCTCCGGGTTGGCGAGCAGGGCCGCCACGCGCGGGTCGGCGGCGACGTGGGCGGAGAACGCCAGGGCGTCCGACCACGGCGCGAACGCGCCTTCGTCGCGCGCGGTCGCGAACGCGGCGCGGGCGTACGGGCGGGCAAGCGTGAGGGCCTGGCTCATCCTTAGATCTCCGAGGCCAGCTCGTCGAGCAGCGCCTTGTGGGCGTTGGCGTCGATTTCGCGCTTGAGCAGCTTTTCGGCACCGGTCACGGCCAGCGCGGACACCTGCTTGCGCAGATCTTCACGGGCACGGTTGGCGGCGGCGTCGATTTCAGCCTGGGCCAGTTCCTTCTGACGGGTGGCTTCGGTGATCGCTTCGTTACGGGCAGCATCAACGATCTGGTTGGCACGCGCGTGGGCCTGATCGATGATCTCGTTGGCCTTGGTGCGTGCTTCCTTCAGCGCTTCGTTGACCTTCTCCTGCGCCTGGGCCAGATCTTTCTGGCTGCGGTCGGCAGCAGCGAGGCCTTCAGCAATCTTCTGCTGGCGCTCTTCGATCGCGTTCATCAGCGGCGGCCAGATCTTGGTCGCGATGATCCAGATCAGACCAGCGAAGGCCAGCGCCTGCGCAAGAAGGGTGAAATTGATATTCATGGTTAGCTCGATCGCTGGTTTCGGGGTGGACGCGCCGCCGTAGCGGCACATCCGGCCTTCATCCGAAACCGGGTGCATCAGCACCCGGTCGTCTCAAACCGCTGTATCAGCCGGCCAGAGCCTTGGTGACGGCGCCAGCGAAGGCAGCCGACAGCGGGTTGGCGAAGGCCAGCAGCAGGCCAACGGCGACCGAGATGATGAACGCGGCGTCGATCAGGCCGGCGGTGATGAACATGCGGACCTGCAGGACCGGGATCAGTTCCGGCTGGCGGGCGGCCGACTCCAGGAACTTACCAGCCATGATGGCCAGACCCAGACCGGCGCCCAGCGCGGCCAGGCCGATCATGATGCCGACGGCAAGGGCGGTGGAGCTCTGAATCTGCGCGAAGTTGGTCAGGACGGCGAAGTACATGGTTATCTCCAGGAACTTAAGTTGCTAAGGGTGATGAAACGGATGAAGGTTGAAACGCGTTGAAGCTTGAAACTCAGTGAGCGTCTTCCGACAGGCTCAGGTACACGATCGACAGCATCATGAAGATGAAGGCCTGCAGCGGGATCACCAGCAGGTGGAACAGCATCCAGCCGAGGCCGAACACACCACCGGCAATGGCACCGAAGAAACCGGCACCACCCAGCACCCAGATCAGCAGGAACACGATTTCGCCGCCGAACATGTTGCCGAACAGTCGCATCGCCAGCGAGATCGGCTTGCTCAGCCACTCGACGATGTTGAGGATCAGGTTGAACGGCATCATCCACTTGCCGAACGGGGCCGTCAGGAATTCCTTGATGAAGCCGCCCAGGCCCTTGGACTTGAGCGCGAAGAACAGCATCAGGAAGAACACGCTGATGGCCATGCCCAGGGTGGCATTGACGTCAGCGGTCGGCACCGGCTTCCAGTAGTGCACGCCCGCCCATTCCAGCGGCTTGGCGATGAAATCGGCCGGGATCATCTTCAGCAGATTCATCAGCAGAATCCAGAAGAAGATGGTGATGGCGATCGGCGTGACCAGCTTGCTCTTGCCGTGGTAGGTGTCCTTGGCCTGGCGGTCGACGAACTCCAGGCAGATTTCAACGAAGGCCTGCCACTTGCCCGGCACGCCGGCGGTGGCCTTGCGGGTGCCCAGCCAGAACGCGACAACGATCACCAGGCCCATCAGGACCGCGGTGAGGAAGGTATCGACGTGGATATGCCAGAACATACCCTCACCCTTGCCGACCGGCGCGGTCAGGTTGTGCAGGTGATGCTGGATGTAGCTGGTAGGGGTTAGAGCCTCGCCCGCCATGTGTCCGGAACCTTCAGTTAATTGAATTCTGTCAACGCCTGGCCATCGCCAGGACCTGGAACATCAAGCCGACGGCGATACCGGCCAACAGCGCCAATGCAGGCAGCTTGAAGACCAGGAACCCCGCCAGCAGGACGCCGAAAACCACGACCCACTTGGCCACGATCGCAATGATCAGGCGAGCCATCGCCGATCCTGCGGCCAGTGCCCCACCGCCCAGTGCCATCCGTGCCGCCACCCAGCCACCGGCCGAAATGGCCACACCGGACGCCAGCGCGCCGAGGGCGTATTTCGGACCTACCAGCAGGAAGGCCAGGGCCAGGACAGCCACTGCGGCCAGCGGGTAGACCGCGGCGCGCAGCATCAGTCGCCGACCCGCATCAACGGAGTTCAGCACAGGACGTCCCGCGTGGTTGCAAGTGGAGGGCTGAGGCGGCTACAGCAGGGGGGCCTCATCGAGCCGCCAAATTATAGCAATGGGACAATTTGCGAGACAACCGCTCCCTGTTCATCCCTGGAAGCCGCAAGTTGCGGTAACGGTTACATTTTTGCGTGCCACCAGGGGGACAATGACGTCCGCACCATGTTGCGACGCACTATTGAACTTTGGTCGCAGGCTGCGGAACTTTCGTCAGACATGCCGGTCCGATCATTCGACCTGCCTGCAGCATCCTCGTCGGCTCCGCCCCGCAGGTCCCACGATGGCCCCGAAGCCCGGCTCCGGGGCCATCTTTTTGCATCGTCGCGACAGCACTGAACCGTACACATGCCATGGACCATACGTTCACGCATGGTGGACGGGCCTGTCCGGCAGAGTGGCCTTCATTCTGATGAACCACTGCAAGGACTCTTCGATGCGCCCCGTACCCACCCTGCTCGCCCTCTCCCTGCTCGCTGCCGGCGCCTCGTTCGCCAATGCGGCCCACGCCGCCGAAGGCGATGACCGCTTTGCCATCCGTCTGGGTGCGATGAACATCGATTCGGACAACACCCTCCGCGGCAGCACCACCGTGGCCGGCCAGGACATCTCCCTGAACCAGGACTTCAAGCTGGGTGGCAAGGAATGGGAGCCGCGCATCGACGGCATGTTCCGCATCAGCAACCGTCAGCGCCTCCTGTTCAACTACTTCAAGTACGACAAGGACCGCCGCGAGACCCTCGACCAGGGCATTTCCTTCGGCGGTGAGAACGTGCCGGCCGGCAGCTTCGTGAAGGGTGAGCTGAAGTACCAGGTGGCCAGCCTGGTCTATGACTACTCGGTGGTTGATACCGACACCTTCGACCTCGGCCTGCAGATCGGTGGCGAGTACGCCAAGGTCAGCACCAAGGGCTACGCCGACCTGGGCACGGTGTACGAAGGCCAGTTCCTCGACGAGAAGGCCGATGGCGTGGCACCTGTGGTGGGCGCCCGCATGACCTTCACTCCGTCCGAGCGCTGGATGATCACGCTGCAGGGCCAGTACCTCAACACGCGCTGGGGCAGCTTCGATGACTACAAGGGCGACCTGAGCCGCGCCAATGCCATCGTCGATTACCGCTTCACCAAGAACTTCGGCGTGTTCGCCGGCTATGACTGGTTCAAGCTGGACGTGGACAAGAAGGGCAGCGACGGTACTGTCGGCCTGAAGCAGGAATTCAAGGGCCCGGTGGCCGGTATCAGCTTCGTGTTCTGATCCCCCGCCCCTTCCACGGCACCCTCTCTCCTGGCGCGGCCTCCGGAACATCGGGGCCGCGTTTTTTGTGGCATCGTCGAGCAGAGAAGCAGGTTGGTCGAGCGCGGGGGGAGAGGAGCTTGCGTGCGAATGTCCCCCGGCGCCGGCCTACGGCCGACGCCTCCTCCTTTACTTCGCACACAAGCCCCTCTCCCCCCGCGTGTCAGGAATCCGGGCGGCTTTGGCACTGGCTCTGACTATCCGCAAGCCGAGCCACTGCGCGGGTGGCGGGCATTTCGACAAAGTAAAGGAGGAGGCGACCGCCGCAGGCGGGCGACGGGGGACATTTGTCGAAATGCCTGCCACCCGCGCAGTGGCCCGGACCCTCGCGATGACAACAGCCGAAGACATTCCTGCAGCCAACAAAAAACCCCGGCAGAAACCGGGGCTTTTCGTTCGGAACGGCGCGGGCGCCTTACTTCTTCTTCGGCATGTACAGATCGGTGATCGTGCCGTCGTAGATTTCCGAGGCCATCGCCACCGACTCGCTCAGCGTCGGATGGGCATGGATGGTGTGGCCGATGTCTTCGGCTTCCGCACCCATCTCGATCGCCAGGCCGATCTCGGCCAGCAGGTCACCGGCGTGCACGCCGACGATCGCACCGCCGATGATGCGGTGGGTTTCTTCGTCGAAGATCAGCTTGGTGAAGCCCTCGGTGCGGCCGATGCCGATCGCGCGGCCACTGGCGGCCCACGGGAACTTGGCCACGCCGACCTTCAGGCCCTTGGCCTTGGCTTCGGTCTCGGTCACGCCAACCCAGGCGATTTCCGGGTTGGTATAGGCCACCGACGGAATCACGCGGGCCACCCATTCCTTCTTGTGCCCAGCAGCCACTTCGGCGGCCAGCTTGCCCTCATGCGTGGCCTTGTGGGCCAGCATCGGGTTGCCGACGATGTCGCCGATGGCAAAGATGTGCGGCACGTTGGTGCGCATCTGGCGGTCAACCGGGATGAAGCCACGGTCGGTCACCTGCACGCCGGCCTTCTCGGCATCGATCTTCCTGCCGTTCGGCGAGCGGCCCACGGCCACCAGCACGCGGTCGAAGGTGCCCTGCGCCAGCGCAGGCGCCTGGCCTTCCTCGGCGGCTTCGAAGGTGACGGTGATGCCCTTGGCATCGGCGGTGACACCCGAGGCCTTGGTCTTCAGGTGCACTTCGATGCCCTGCTTCTTCAGGCGGTCGGCCAGCGGCTTGACCAGGTCCTTGTCGGCGCCCGGCATCAGCTGGTCCATGAACTCGACCACGGTGACCTTGCTGCCCAGCGCGCTGTACACGGTGGCCATTTCCAGGCCGATGATGCCGCCGCCGACGACCAGCAGCGAGCCCGGCACTTCGGCCAGCTCCAGCGCGTCGGTGGAATCCATCACGCGCTTGTCGTCCCACGGGAAGTTCGGCAGCTTCACCGCCTGCGAACCGGCGGCGATGATGCACTTCTGGAAGCGCAGCAGCTGGGTGCTGCCGTCAGCAGCGGTGATTTCCAGCTCGTTGGCCGAGATGAACTTGCCGACGCCCTGCACGTTGCGGACCTTGCGCTGCTTGGCCATGCCGGCCAGGCCCTTGGTCAGCTGGTTGACGACCTTTTCCTTGTACTGGCGCAGCTTGTCCAGGGTGATGGTCGGCTTGCCGAACTCGACGCCAAAATCACCCGCGTGGGCCACTTCGTCGATGACCGCTGCGGCGTGCAGCAGCGCCTTGGACGGAATGCAGCCCACATTGAGGCAGACGCCGCCGAGGCTGGCGTAGCGTTCGACCAGCACCGTATCCAGACCGACGTCGGCAGCGCGGAAGGCGGCGGTGTAGCCGCCCGGGCCCGAGCCCAGCACGACCATCTCGCATTCGATGTCGGCCGGCTTGCCGCTGGACAGCGCCGGCTTCGGCGCAGCCGGTTCGGCCGGGGCGCGGTGCGACGGGGTCACCGGCGGCTTGCTGGCCGGAGCGGCTGCAGCCGGAGCCGGCGCAGCGGCCTTGGCCGGGGCTTCGGCGGCGCCTTCAGCGTCCAGCACCACGACCACGGCGCCTTCGGACAGGGTGTCGCCCAGCTTGACCTTGATCTCCTTGACCACGCCGGCAGCCGAGGACGGCACTTCCAGGGTGGCCTTGTCCGATTCCAGGGTCACCAGACCCTGGTCCTTCTTCACCGTGTCGCCGACGGCGACCAACACTTCGATCACCGGCACATCGCTGTAATCGCCGATGTCGGGAACCTTGACTTCAATCGTGGCCATGGTGGGTTTTCCTCATGCCCGCCCGGCATGGCCGGTGGGCTGTCACTGCATCTGTTCACGCGGCCGCGCCAGGGGCTGCGGCCGCACGGTGGGGGCGAAGCGGGTGCCTTACAGCAGCACGCGGCGCATGTCGGCCAGTACCTGGGACAGGTACGTGGTGAAGCGTGCGGCCAGGGCGCCGTCGATGACGCGGTGGTCGTAGCTCAGCGACAGCGGCAGCATCAGCTTCGGTGCGAATTCCTTGCCGTTCCAGACCGGCTGGATGGACGACTTGGAGACACCGAGGATGGCCACTTCCGGTGCATTGACGATCGGAGTGAACGCGGTGCCGCCGATGCCGCCCAACGAGCTGATCGAGAAGCAGCCGCCGCTCATGTCGGCCGGGCCGAGCTTGCCGTCGCGTGCCTTCTTGGCCAGTTCGCCGGTTTCCTGCGCGATCTGCACCACGCCCTTCTTGTCCACGTCGCGGATCACCGGCACGACCAGGCCGTTCGGAGTGTCGGCGGCGAAGCCGATGTGGAAGTACTTCTTCAGGGTCAGGTTTTCGCCGCTGGCATCGAGCGAGGCGTTGAATTCCGGGAACTTCTTCAGCGCTGCGGCGCTGGCCTTGATCAGGAAGGCGAGCATGGTCAGCTTGATGCCGGCCTTCTCGTTCTCCTTGTTCAGCGCCACGCGCAGGCTTTCCAGGTCGGTGATGTCGGCCTGCTCGAACTGGGTGACGTGCGGGATCATCGCCCAGTTGCGGGCCAGGTTCGCACCGGAGATCTTCTTGATGCGCGACAGCGGCTGCACTTCGGTCTCGCCGAACTTGCTGAAGTCGACCTTCGGCCACGGCAGCAGGTTCAGGCCACCGCCGGCAGCGACAGCAGCACCGCCGGCAGCCGGCACGCCACCACTGAGCGCGGCCTTGACGAACTTCTGCACGTCACCCTTGGTGATGCGGCCACCCTTCTCGGTGCCGTTGATCTGCAGCAGGTCCACGCCCAGTTCGCGGGCGAACACACGCACCGCCGGGGTGGCATACGGCACCTTGGCGGGCAGCACGCCATCGGCGTTGAACTGCACCGGCGGGCTGGACGGGGTACCGGCCGAGGCGATCTCGCGGGCCGCCAGCTTGTCCGGCTGCACCGGCACAGCGACCGGCTCGACCTTGGTGGCGGTCTCGGCGGCAGCCGGAGCGGCCGCAGCGGCCGCCTTGGTCGGCGCCGGCGCGGCAGCGCCCTCGGCTTCGATGATGGCGACCACATTGCCCTGCGACAGAGTGTCGCCGACCTTGACCTTGATCTCCTTGACCACGCCGGCCACTGACGACGGCACTTCCATGGTGGCCTTGTCGCTTTCCAGCGTGACCAGGCCCTGGTCCTTCTTGACCGTGTCGCCGACGGCGACCAGCACTTCGATGACCGGAATGCCGGCGTAGTCGCCGATATCCGGCACCAGCGCTTCAACCGCACCACCGCTGGCAGCCGGGGCGGCCGGCGCAGCTGCGGCCGGGGCCGGTGCGCTCTGGGTGGCGGCAGCCGGGGCAGCGGCCTTGGCCGGTGCCGGCGCGGCAGCCGTCGGCTTGGCGGCTTCGGCATCGCCTGCGGCCACTTCGATCAGGGCCACGACCTTGCCTTCGGACAAGCTGTCGCCGACCTTGACCTTCAGTTCCTTGACCACGCCAGCCACCGAGGACGGCACTTCCATGGTCGCCTTGTCGCTTTCCAGCGTCACCAGGCCCTGGTCCTTCTTGACCGTGTCGCCGACGGCGACAAGCACCTCGATTACCGGGATATCGCTGTAGTCACCGATATCGGGGACAAGTGCTTCCTTGATTTCGGCCATGGGGATAACTCCGGCAATCTGGTGTAGGGAAACGTCTATTGTGCGGCCAGCGGGGTCCAGCGCCAACCGTTACAGGTGTTTTCAGTACGCACGCAGCCGGGACAGGCTGTTGCCCATGGGTCGCGGCCGCGACCAGTCGGTAGCGTATTGTCCGGACGATGTCCGCTTCATGTCGCCCGCGCGTCGGCCACCGGCTGCCAGGCCTGCCGCAGGCGCGGCAACGACCACGCCGCATTGGCAGGGCTGGTCGACGGCAATGCGACCAGCTTCGGCGGGCTTTCCAGCCGTGGCAGCACCCAGCGCTGGAATGCCTGCAGCGAGGCACCACCATTGCAGCCGATCAGCTTCAGCTCAGGCAGCGTGGCGATCAGTTCCGGCAGCGCATTGGCCACTTCCGTGCCACGCACGATGTCGGCATCCAGGCTGCCGCGCCGCTCGCAGCGGCCGATCACATCCCACAGGCCGATGCCCGCGGCGTTCAACGCCTGCAGCCGTTGCACATAGGGCAGAGCCGCGTCGAAACCGCAGATATCGGCCATCAGCGGCCAGAAGCGGTTGCGCGGATGCGCGTAGTAACGCTGCTCCTGGAGGGATGCCACGCCTGGCATCGAACCCAGCAGCAGCACCCTGCAATCCACGTTCACCTGCGCTTGCAGGCCGACGCACAGCGTTGCCGCGCTCACATCTTCTCCAACTGAATGAATGCCACTGACGACCAGAAACCCCATGGATACAGGCTTTTCGCGCTGATCGCTGAACAAGGAAAACTATTTTTTAACGCGCGTCGGATTCGATTCATGTTGAGGCGACTACGGTGTGCTCGCCCCGCAACCGGGGGCCCAAAACAAGAAACATTAGGAGATACCCCCATGCGCTCCATCCGTATCCTGAGTCTCGCCCTGCTGACCTCCGCCGCCTTCGCGCCGGCTGCTTTCGCCCAGGACAGCAGCTCCACCGATACCGCTTCGGGCAAGCATTTTGCCGTGGTTGGCGGCGTCGCGCTGCTGCAGCCGAAGAATGATCCGATCGACGGCATCAAGAAGGTCGATGGTGGCCCGGCGCCGACCGTCAGCTTCAGCTACTACATCAACGACAACTGGGCCGTTGAACTGTGGGGCGCCGCCGACAAGTTCGACCACAAGGTGAAGGGCCCGAACAATGCCCGCCTGGGCAACGTCGAGCAGCAGCCGGTCGCGCTGAGCGGCCAGTACCACTTCGGCCAGGCTGACAACGTGTTCCGTCCGTTCGTGGGCGTGGGCTACTACCAGTCCAGCTTCAGCAATGAAACGCTGGCCGACGGCAGCAGCTCCGACATCCGCCTCAAGGACGCCAAGGGCGTGATCGGCACCGTCGGCGTGGACATGAACATCAACTCCACCTGGTTCGCCCGTGCCGATGCCCGCTACATGCGTTCGCGTCCGGACGTGAAGGTCGGCGGCGAGAAGATCGGCGAAGCCAAGATGGATCCGTGGACCGTCGGCTTCGGCATCGGTGCCCGCTTCTGATCCAGGCAGCACCGGCTTCACCGATGTAACGCGACGGGCCCTGCGGGGCCCGTCGTCGTTTCCGTCACCCGCGTTCTGTAGAGTCGACTGTCAGTCGACTGCTCTTTCAAAAGTCGAGCATGGCTCGACTCTACAAAAGGCAGTCAACTGACAGTCGACTCTACGCACACACAGGACACGGAGACGCGATGGACGACGTCGACCTGCTGGTGATCGGTGGCGGCATCAACGGCGCCGGCATCGCCCGTGATGCGGCCGGCCGCGGCCTGCGGGTGCTGTTGTGCGAGCAGGATGACCTGGCCGCGCACACCTCCAGCGCCAGCAGCAAACTGATCCACGGCGGCCTCCGCTACCTTGAACAGGGCGAGTTCGGACTGGTGCGCAAGGCACTGGGTGAACGCGAAGTAGTGCGGCGGCAGGCCCCCCATCTGGTCCGTCCGTTGCGCTTCGTGCTGCCATGGGAACCCCACCTGCGACCGCGTTGGATGCTGCGCGCGGGCCTGTGGCTGTATGACCATCTCGGCCGGCGCAGCCCGAGTTTTCCCGCCTCGCGCGCACTGGACCTGCAACGCGACCCGCTCGGCCCCTGGCTCTCCCCGGCGCTGCGGCAGGCCTTCAGCTACGCCGATGCGCAGGTCGATGACGCGCGGCTGGTACTGCTCAATGCGCTGGACGCCGCCCGGCGTGGCGCACGGGTACATGTGCGCAGCCGCTGCATTGAACTGCGCCCTGTGCTGGGCCGTTGGCAGGCCACGCTGGAAGCCACCGACGGCCGGCAGCAAACGGTGATCGCCCGGGCCGTTGCCAATGCAGCCGGCCCTTGGGCAGGAGGCCTGCTGGAACGTATGCAGGCGCGCGATGGCGGCCCCGCCCTGCGCCTGGTACAGGGCAGCCACATCGTGCTGCGCCGGCCCTGGCCCGACGACAGCGCCTGCCTGCTTCAGCAGCCCGATGGCCGCGTGGTGTTCCTGCTGCCGTTCGCCCACGACCACCTGCTGGTCGGCACCACCGACACCGACTACCGCGGCGACCCGGCCCGGTGCAGCGTGCTGCCTTCGGAGGTGGCTTACCTGTGCGAGGCCGCCAACCACTACCTGCGCGAGCCGATCACCCCGCAGGACGTGGTCTGGCAGTTCGCAGGGGTACGCCCGCTACTTGCCGATCCAGATCCGCGTGCAGCGAAGCTGAGCCGTGACTACCGCCTGCAGTTGCAGTCCGGCCCGGCGCCCGCGCTGCATGTGCTGGGCGGCAAGCTGACCACGTACCGCGTGCTGGCCGAAGAAGCGCTGGACCTGCTGCGCCCCGCCCTGCCGCAGATGGGACCGGCATGGACGGCAACGGGCCACCCACTGCCGGGCAGCGACTGGGGCGACGCCACGCAGGCGTGCTCGCGCCTGCAGGCACTGGCACCGTGGCTGCCCGCAGAGATGGCGCGCCGCTGGGCCGGCGCCTACGGCAGCCGCAGCGCGGAGCTGCTGCACGGCCTGCGGGGTATGAACGATCTCGGCGAGGACTTTGGCGGCGGCCTGCATGCGCGGGAAGTGGCTTTCCTGCGCGACCACGAATGGGCGCGTAGCGCCGAGGACGTGCTGTGGCGGCGGAGCAAGCTGGGGCTGCGGCTGGATGCGGCGCAGGTGGCGCGGCTGCAGGCGTGGATGGGGGGTCGGATCCCTTTCCCAGGGAAAGGGCTCTGACCCCCGTGTTGCCACGTGTGCCAACCAAGGTTGGCAGCTACCAGGGTGGCCGCGCGCGACGCGATCGATGCATTAGGATTTCCCCATCGCCACCGGAGACGCTGCATGACGCCCCGCTACGTGCTGGCCATCGACCAGGGCACCACCAGTTCGCGCGCGATCCTGTTCGACCGTGCTGGCGACATCGTCGGCAGTGCGCAGCGCGAGTTCGCGCAGATCTTCCCGCAACCCGGCTGGGTCGAGCATGACCCGCGCGAGATCCTCACCAGTGTCTATGCCACGCTGACCGAACTGCTCAGCCGCGAACAGATCGACCCGCGTCATATCGCCGCGCTGGGCATCACCAACCAGCGCGAGACCACCGTGGTCTGGGACCGCGCCACCGGCCAGCCGATCCACAATGCCATCGTCTGGCAGTCGCGGCAGAGCCATGCCATCTGCGAGCGACTGAAGTGCGACGGGCATGAGGCACTGGTCCGCGAACGCACCGGCCTGCTGATCGACGCCTATTTTTCCGCCACCAAGGTGCGCTGGATCCTCGACCACGTGGAAGGTGCGCAGCAACGCGCCGAGCGTGGCGAGCTGCTGTTCGGCACCATCGACAGCTGGCTGGTATGGAACCTCAGTGGCGGCCAGGCGCATGTGACCGACTACAGCAACGCCGCGCGCACCCTGTTGTTCAACATCCACACGCTGGACTGGGATGACGACCTGCTGGCGCTGCTGGACATACCCCGCACGATGCTGCCGCAGGTGCGCGATTCCAGCACGGTGTATGCGCACACCCGGCCGCAGTTCTTCTTCGACCACCCGATCCCGATCGCCGGCATCGCCGGAGACCAGCAGGCGGCGCTGTTCGGCCAGGCCTGCTTCCAGCCGGGCATGGTCAAGAACACCTATGGCACCGGCTGCTTCATGCTGATGCACACCGGCACGCAGGCGGTGCGCTCGCGCAACGGCCTGCTGACGACCATTGCCTGGGGCCTGGACGGGCGCGTGGAATATGCACTCGAAGGCTCGATCTTCATCGCCGGCTCGGTGGTGCAGTGGCTGCGTGACGGCCTGCGCATGATCGAGCGTGCCAGCGACAGCCAGGCACTGGCCGCGCAGGTGCCGGACAGCGGCGGCGCGTATCTGGTGCCGGCATTCGTCGGTCTGGGCGCGCCCTACTGGCGCAGCGATGTGCGCGGCGCGATGTTCGGCCTGACCCGTGGCACCCGCAAGGCACACTTCGTGCGTGCCGCGCTGGAGGCGATGGCCTACCAGACCCGCGACGTGCTTGATGCGATGCAGTCCGATGCGGGCATCGCGCTGACCGAACTGCGCGCCGACGGCGGTGCGATCGGCAACGATTTCCTGGCCGGCTTCCAGGCCGACATCCTTGGGGTGCCTCTGCTGCGGCCGCGGCTGACCGAGACCACCGCGCTGGGCGCGGCCTACCTGGCCGGTCTGGCCGTCGGGTTCTGGTCCAGCCGCGAGCAGATCGCCGCGCAATGGGGCCTGGACCGGCGCTTCGAGCCACAGATGGAAGTGGCGCGGCGCGAGAAACTCTATGCAGGCTGGCAGCAGGCCGTGGCGGCCACCCTCGCCTTCCACGTCGACTGAAGGTCGTGCCGGCCGCTGGCCGGCAACCCCATGATCCTTGGCGGCGTTTGCAGATTGCCGGCCAGTGGCCGGCACGACCGCATGGCCAGAACGTCCGTAGCGCCGGTCAGAACGCCGGCAGCACCGCGCCCTTGTACCTGGTCTCGATGAAAGCCTTCACCTGCGGGCTGGTCAGGGCCTTGGCCAGCTTCTGCACGCGGGCGTCGTCCTTGTTGTCCGGCCGCGCGACCAGGAAGTTCACGTACGGCGAGTCCTTGCTCTCGATCGCCAGTGCATCCTTGGTCGGGTTGAGGCCCGCATCCAGCGCGTAGTTGGTGTTGATCAGGGCCAGGTCGACCTGGTCCAGCACGCGCGGCAGCATCGCCGAGTCCAGCTCGCGGAACTTCAGGTTCTTCGGGTTGGCGGTGATGTCACGCAGGGTCGACAGCGCGTTGGCCGGATCCTTCAGCTCGATCACGCCGGCCTTGTGCAGCAGGATCAGCGCGCGGCTGTTGTTGCTCGGGTCGTTCGGGATCACCACGTCGGCACCGTCGCGCAGCTCGGCCAGCGACTTGACCTTGCGCGAATAGGCACCGAACGGCTCGATATGCACGCCGATCACCTTCACCAGATCGGTCTTGCGATCGCGGTTGTAGGCATCCAGGTACGGCTCGGTCTGGAAGTAGTTGGCGTCCACCTGCTTCTGCACCAGCTGGTCGTTGGGCTGCACGTAGTCGTTGAACACGCGCACGTCCAGGTCCACGCCTTCCTGCTTGAGGATCGGCTTGACCACCTCAAGGATCTCGGCATGCGGCACGGCCGTGGCGGCCACCACCAGCTTCTGCGAGGGCTCGCCGGACTTGCCGCAGGCGGTCAGGGCCAGCGCAGCGGCGAGCAGGGGCAGCAACAGGGTCTTCTTCATGGGCGGAGGAGTTCTCGGGGGGAGTGTCAGGATTTTTCGTAGTTGCTCAGGGCCAGCTCGAGCAGCGCCTTGGCCTGCTCGCGCAGCATCACCGGCTCGACGATTTCGGCATCCGAGCCGTAGTGCAGCACGTCCATCAGCAGTTCGCGTGAGACGCTGTACGGCACCTTCAGTTCATAGCGGCCATCGGCCAGGAAGCGGCCCTGCTGCTTGGAGTGCCAATGCTCGTCGGCCACCCAGCGCGCGGCCTTGGCACTGAACAGGATGGTCGCCCAGCCCTTCGGCGCACCGGAGAAGATGCCGTAGCTGGCACCCAGCTGCTCGTCCAGCTCGCTGTCGGCGACGTCACGGGCAGTGCTGTCGACCACGCGCGCCTTGTGGATGCGGTCCACGGCGAAGCTGCGCAGGGCTTCGCGGTCATGGTCCCAGGCATCCAGGTACCAGTTGTCGCGGTAATGGGTCAGGCGCTGCGGCGAGACGGTGCGCTTGGTCGGCTCGTCGGTGGAACGGGCACGGTACTCGAACGCCAGCTGGCGGCGCTCCAGCACCGCCGAGGCCACGCTGCGGAAGCTGCCTTCATCGAACTTGCGGCCGCGGTGCGGGATTACCCGCACACGGTCCACCGGCCAGTTGGAGACACCGGCCTGGGCAGCCAGCAGGCTCTCGATACGCTGCTGCAGCGGCGCCAGCACCGAGGACAGCACGCCGCCGCCGGTACGCGCCAGCAGGTGCTGCGAGGCCAGCAGGGCGTGCAGCTCCTCCGAGCTGAGCCACAGGCCAGGCAGTTCGAAGCGGTCGCTCTCGTCGGCTTGGTAGCGGAAGCCGGCCTCGCCGTCGCCCTCGATTGGTGCCATCAGCGCATCGCGCAGGAAGGCCAGGTCGCGGTAGACGGTGGCACGGGAACAACCGAGCTTGTCCTGCAGGGTCGCCACCGTCACCGGATAGCGCGCGGACTTGAGCAGACGATGCAGGGCGGTGATGCGTTCGTATCGGTCCATACCCCCGATTATGTCCGAGTCGCGGGTCTTGTGTGGGACGTTTGGGCTATCGTGGTCGCCCCCACCCCCATGGAATGCCCGATGCGCCGGTTGCCCGCCCTGTCCCTGCTGGCCTGCCTGCTGCTGGCTGCCTGCGATCGCGCACCGGCGCCGGCCAGGACCGAAGCCCCCGTGCCCGCGGCAGATCCGGCCCAGGCCGTACTCGGCGCCAGCCAACGCTTTGCGGCCCTGGGCAGTTTCCATGCCGAGCTGGAGGTGCTGGGCGCGCCGCAGCCGGTGCGCAGTGCCATGGACTTCGTCGCCCCCGACCGCTTCCGGGTGCAGACCCCGGGCGGGCCGCAGACGATCATTGGCGACACCATGTTCCTGCAGGGCGACGGTGCGATCCGCCAGGTTCCCACCCCGCCGGGCCTGCTGGAGCAGTGGCGCAATCCCTTGCCGGCCGACGCCCTGCCTGCCGAACTGCAGGCCGAAGACCTGGGCAGCCAATCGCTGGATGGAGTCGAGACCCGTCACTACCGCCTGCGCGGCGCGCAGGCCGGCGAACGCCTGGAGTACTGGGTGGACGCCCAGGGCCTGCCACGGCAGATCGTGCGCAGCGGCAGCAGCAATGGCCGCAATTTCCAGCTGCGCCTGCGCTATTCGCGCTTCAACGACCCGGCATTGCGTATCGATCTGCCCTGAATAGGCGTCCGCGGCAACGTCTGCTGAAGCGCGCCTTGGATCGATTCTGACCGCCATCACGCTTCCAGTATCATCACCGGCTGTCAACCGCTTCGGAGAAGCCCCGATGTCCCTGCGCGTGTCCCTGCTGATCCCCCTGCTGCTGTGCGCGCCGCTCGCGTATGCACAGGATGCCTCCGAACTGGCGGCGATGTCTTCGCCGTGGAGCGGCAGTGGCGGCGAGCTCGGCTTCGCCTCGGCACGCGGCAACAGCAGCACCGAGAGCTTCAACGGCCGCCTGCGCCTGCGCTACACCGACGGCGACTGGGTGCACAGCATGGACCTGGCCGGCCTGCGTTCCAGCTCCAAGGTGACCGAGACCCGCGACGACGGCACCACCACCCGCCGCAACAACACCACCGCCAACCGCTACACCGGCAGTGCCGGCAGCGCGCTGCAGCTGGGCGAGCACCGCCAGCTGACGGCCACGGTGCGTACCGAGCGCGACGACTTCGCCACCTACGACCGCCAGAGCTCGTTCGGTCTGGGTTACGGCACCCGCCTGTGGAACACCGAGCGCTTCTCGTTCGACGCGCAGATCGGCCCCGGTGTGCGCCGCACCCACAGCACCGAGGACGACCGCACCCGCACCGGCATGATCGGCCGCGGCCTGTTCGACATGAAGTACTCGCTGACCGACAACACCGACCTGGTCAACACCCTGCTGGTCGAATCCGGTTCGTACAACACCTTCGGCCAGAACGACTTCGGCGTGTCGGTGAGCATGAACGAGCACCTGGCGCTGAAGGCCGGCTGGCAGGCGCGTTACAACAGTGACGTGGCCGAGGACAAGCGCAAGACCGATACGCTGACGACGATGAACGTGGTCTACAAGTTCAAATAAGCAGAACGGGCGCCGAGGGCGCCCGTTCTTCTTTCGG
Source organism: Stenotrophomonas sp. YJH_SMC_19 (assembly GCF_059367915.1). NCBI lineage: Bacteria > Pseudomonadati > Pseudomonadota > Gammaproteobacteria > Lysobacterales > Lysobacteraceae > Stenotrophomonas > Stenotrophomonas sp. YJH_SMC_19. Next base: position 151,913 of record NZ_JCAFRI010000006.1, on the reverse strand, counting down.
TAGTGCCGGCCGCTGGCCGGCAGCTGCATTCAATCGACGTCATGAGGTTGCCGGCCAGCGGCCGGCACTACCTGCGGTGGTTCAGACGTTCAGCAGTTCGCCAGCGCCATCGTCCAGCAGCAGCTTCGCCACGCGCTGGCCCAGGCGTTCCGGTTCATTGGCCGGGCCCACGGCCTCGGCGCGCACCGCACGGCCATCGCTGGCGCTGCCAACCAGCCCCTGCAGGTGCAGGTCATCGCCCTGCCACTGCGCGATGGCCGCCACCGGCACGTGGCAGCTGCCATGCAACGCACGGTTCATCGCCCGCTCGGCTTCCACGCAGGCACGCGTGGCCGCGTCATCAAGCGGGGCGAACAACGCCATCAGCCGCGCATTGCCACCATCGCACTCCACCGCCACCGCGCCCTGCGCCGGGGCCGGCAACCACTGCGGCGGTTGCAGGCGCGCGACGATGCGCTCGCCCAGACCCAGACGCTCCAGGCCGGCCACGGCCAGCACGATGGCGTCGTAGCCACCGTTGTCGAGTTTGGCCAGCCGGGTGTTGACGTTACCGCGCAGGTCGAGCAGTTCCAGGTCCGGTCGCAGCGCGCGCAGCTGCGCCTGGCGACGCAGCGACGAGGTCCCGACCCGCGCACCGATCGGCAGCGCGTCCAGCGAGGCGTACAGGTTGGAGACGAAGCCATCGGCGGGATCGTGGCGGGTCAGCATTGCCGGCAACGCGAACGGCGGGTCCAGTTCCATCGGCACGTCCTTCAGCGAGTGCACCGCGCAGTCGGCCTCACCGCGCAGCATGGCCAGCTCCAGCTCCTTCAGGAACAGGCCCTTGCCACCGATGGCGGCCAGCGAACGGTCGAGCACTTCGTCGCCGCGGGTGCTCATCGGCACCAGTTCCACATGCAAGCCGGGATGGGCCTGGCGCAGGCGGTCGGCGACGTGTTCGCTCTGCCAGAGGGCGAGCGGGCTCTTGCGGGTGGCGATGCGGACGGTTTCCATCCGGTCATTATCGCGCCTTCGGCGCGGATACGGCCAACGGCGGAGCCCCTCGTGGCTGGTGGAGGGGTCATGAAAGCAACAGCCGCGCGTGGCCGGGCGGGGTGGGCCACGCAGGGGACGCTGCAAGTACGTCCATGTAAGCTCGGTCGCCGCATCCATGCGGCTCACGCCCCTGCGCAGCCCACCCCGCCCGACCTCTGAAAGTTTCCGTGCGCGCCAGCCACGGAAGATCAAAAAAAGGAAAAAGCAGAAGCAAAGGCAACAGCCGATTGCTTCCGGGGTCAGATCCCTTTTCCGCAGGAAAAGGGATCTGACCCTCTTTCCCCACCCGATAACAACAATGCCTTTGCCGTCCGACGCGGGAAAAACGAGAGGGTTGGGCCGGGGTGGGGTGGCGGGACCGTTGGCGCCATGGATGGCGCCATCGAGCTACAGGGATGTACTTGCAGCGTGTCCCGCCACCCCACCCCGGCCCGACCCAGTACGTAGCACCAACGAGCCGACCAACCGCCGTTGCAGTTGCCGTTGCTCCAGACGTTGCTAGTAAGCAGTCGCGGCCGCAGGCCGCGCGGACCACTCACAGATGCCGCAATTCCTGCTTCAGCGTCGCCACGCAGCGGCGGCTGACTTCCAGCGGCTGCTTGCCATGCCGCAGCACCGCCTGCACTTGACCACCCGAGCCTCGACGCAGCTCCACCAGCTCGTGGCGCGCCACCAGGCAGTTGCGATGGATGCGGATGAAGCGGCTGGCGAACTCTTCCTCCAGCGACTTCAGCGACTCCTCGATCAGGTCCTCGCCGCGCGCATGGTGCACCACCACGTACTTCTCTTCCGCCTGCAGGTAGTGGATGTCGTCCAGCGGGATCAGCCGCAGGCTGCCACGCAGGCGTGCGCACAGCATGCTGCGGGCCTGCTGCCCGCCGCTGTCCTGCGGCTGGCCATCGCGGCCGGCCAGGAACGTGCGTGCACGTGCGATCGCTGCGGCAAGGCGCTCGGCGCGGACCGGCTTCATCAGGTAATCGATGGCCGCCGCCTCGAACGCCGACAGCGCATGCGCGTCATAAGCCGTGCAGAACACCACCGCCGGGCGCGGCTCGAAGCTGGCCAGGTGGCGGGCGGCTTCCAGGCCGTCCAGCCCGGGCATGGCGATATCCAGCAGGACCAGGTCCGGCTGCAGCTCCGCGCACGCATGCAGGGCCTGCTCGCCGTTGCCGGCCTCGGCCACCACGTCCACCCCGTCCTGCGCCGCCAGCAGGCTGCGCAGGCGTTCCCGCGCCAGCGGTTCGTCATCGGCGATGACTACCCTCACGGTCGTCCCCTCACTGGATCGGCACTGTCACCTGGCAGGCATAGTAGCCCTCGCTCCAGCCAGCCGTCATCCGCGCGGCGGCGCCGAAGCGCCAGGCCAGCCGATGAGCGATGCTGTGCTGGGCATGGCCGGCACCACGCGCCAGCGCCAACCCCGGCGCCTGCGGATCGGGCGCGGGATTGCGCACGCGGATCTGCAGCTCGCTGCCCTCGCGCACCAGCTGCAATTCGATGGTGCCGCCTTCGGGCAGCCGCGAAATGCCATGCAGCACTGCGTTTTCCACCAGCGGCTGCAGTACCAGCCTCGGCAGTGGCAGGTCCCACGGCAGCGGCTCATCGCGCTGCCAGCGCACCTGCAGACGCTCGCCGAGGCGCAGCGACTCTATCGACAGATAGCGCTCGGCCAGCTCGCATTCGTCACGCAGGGTGGAGTCGCCCTCGCCCGCGCCGAGGGCAGCACGGAACAGATCGGACAGATCCAGCACCGCGCGTTCGGCCACCGCCGGATCGCGATGCAGCAGGCTGGCGATCAGGTTCATGCTGTTGAACAGGAAGTGCGGCCGGATCCGCGCCTGCAGCGCATCGGCCTGGGCACGCGCGTTGGCCTGCACCTGCGCTGCCCAGCGATCGCTCACATAGAAGTAGCGTAGGGCAAGCGCGGCGATCAGTGCCGTGGTTGCCGCACTGCCCAGGGTGAAGCGCCAGAAGCTGATGCCGCGGGCGAAGTTGTCGCCCAGTACCGCGTACAGTGCATGCACGATGCCGGCACAGACCACCGCGATCAGGGTCGCCAGCACGATCGCCGCGACAGCGCCCAGCACCGGCGGCAGCCTCGACAGTGCCTGCCGCAGGAGGCACAGGCTGGCGGTCACCGCCAGCGCCAGCCACAGCGCGAAGCCGCTGGCCGACAGCAGCTCGCCGAAGGTCCAGTGGCGGCTGCCATCGGGCGCCAGCGCCAGCACCACCACCACCAGCTGGGCCAGGCCGAGCATCGCCGCCAGCCGCGGCAGGCGGCACAGTTCCGGCATCCACGGCGATGTGCTGGCCGGGGGCATGGCTCAGGCAGCGCCCAACCGTTCCTGCAGCCAGTCACCGAGCGCCTGGATCTCTTCGGCGCAGACCTGGTGGGCCATCGGGTAGCTGTGCCACTCCACCTCCAGGCCCAGCGCCTGCAGGGCCTGCGCGCTGTGTACGGCCACCGCCTGCGGAATCACCGGGTCGCTGCTGCCATGGGCCATGAACACCGGCACCTGCACCGCACCGTCAACGCGACGGGCACTGTCGGCCTCGGGCAGATAGGTGGACAGGGCGATCAGGCCGGCCAGTGGCGCGGTGCGCGCCAGCGCGGCGGTCAGGATGATCGCCCCGCCCTGCGAGAAGCCGGCCAGGAAGATCTTCTCCGCCACGATGCCACGCTCGATCTCGCGCGCGATCAGCGCGTCCAGCTGCAGCACCGACTCCTGCACGCCGGCCATGTCGGCACGCGACCGGAAGTCCATTCCGACGATGTCGTACCAGCCGCGCATCGGCACGCCGTTGTTGATCGTGATCGGCCGCACCGGTGCGTGCGGGAACACGAAGCGCAGCGCCGGCCAGTGCGGACGCACCAGTTCCGGCACGATCGGCGCGAAGTCGTGGCCGTCGGCGCCAAGCCCGTGCAGCCAGATTACCGACCACTGTGGCGAGGCGCCGGTTTCCTGTTCCACCGTTTGCAGCATGATGCGGCTCCTTCAAGTTCGAGCCGCATTATGCCGCTGGTGCAGGGCCATCAGTACAGCGGCGGTTGCTCGGCGGCTTCCCGGCGCAGCTGCGCGGCGCGCACCAGCACCGGTGGCGGAATGTTCTCTTCGGGGATGTCGAGCAGGCCGAGGCGATGCAGGAAGGCACCCGGGCCGCGCGAGGAGGTCAGCGCCACCACCGGAACGGCCAGCACCATGCCGATCACCACCGGCGCCATCCAGGCTGCCAGCGACGGCGACACCGCCCACGCCAGCACACCCATGAACGCACCAAACACACCCAGCCCGCCGTAGCCACGGATCAAGGCCATCCACGAGATGCCACCATCGTCACGCTGCTGTGCGTCCCAGCCGGAATCGCGGCCGGACAGCACTTCGGCCACGCCGCGCGACTGCACGTACATCACCACCGGTGCCATCAGTGCGGCCAGCACGGTCTCCACCAGCATCGACACGAACGCACGGATCGCACCGCCGCAACCGCGGCGGTCGACAGGGTCCAGCAGCATCGCCAGATAGCCCAGCACCTTGGGCAGCAGCAGCACCGCCATGGTGGCGGCGAACAGGCGCACCACCTGCTCCTCGTCCTGGGCCCGCCAGTACACGCTGGGTGACAGGTGCAGCAGGGCGTTGAAATCGATGCCTTCCTGGAACAGCGGGATCGCAATGCCGATCAGCATCAGCATCGCCCACATCGGCGCGGTGAAGTAATGGCCGATGCCGATCAGCATGTGAGTGCGGCTGATCCAGTGCAGGCCACGGCTGCCGACCACCTTGCCGTGCTGCAGGTTGCCCTGGCACCAGCGACGGTCGCGCACCAGCAGGTCGGTCAGGGTCGGCGGGCCTTCTTCGTAGCTGCCCCCCAGGTACGGCACCATGTGCGCGGCCCAGCCGCCACGGCGCATCAGCGCCGCTTCGACGAAATCGTGGCTGAGCACGTGGCCGCCGAACGGCTTGCGCCCCGGCAGCGCTGGCAAGCCGGCGTGGTCGGCGAAGGCACGGGTGCGGATGATGGCGTTGTGGCCCCAGTAGTTGCTCTCGGCGCCATGCCACCAGGCCACGCCACGGGCAATCACCGGGCCGTACACGCGACCGCCGAACTGCTGCATGCGTGCGAACAGGGTGCGGCCACCGATCACCGAGGGCAGGGTCTGGATCAGGCCGACATCGGCGTTGTGTTCCATGCCGGCCACCAGGCGCACGATGCTGTCGCCGGTCATCAGGCTGTCGGCGTCCAGGATCAGCATCTGCGGGTAAGCGCCACCGAAGCGGCGCACCCAGTCGGCGATGTTGCCGGCCTTGCGCCCGCTGTTGTCGCCACGGCGGCGGTAGAACAGCCGCGTCTGGCCGTCCGGCACGCGCTCGCGCAGTTCGGCGAATACCTGCTCCTCGGCGCGTGCGATGTCCTCGCGCCGGGTATCGCTGAGCACGAAGAAGTCGAAGCGTTCGAGCTGGCCGGTGGCGGCCACCGACTCGTAGATCGCCTGCAGGCCCGCCAGCAGTCGGCGCGGATCCTCGTTGTAGGTCGGCATCAGCAGCGCGGTGCGGCTGTGCACGGTCGGCAGCGGCTTGTCCGGGTCGATGCCAAGGCGATAGCCACGGTCGAACACGGCGGTCAGGAAGCCGGCCACGGCGCTGGCGAAGGACAGCGCGATCCAGGCAAACAGGCCGACGAACAGCACCAGCAGGCAGGCTTCCAGCACGCTGATGCCATTGGCCGACAGCACCCGCCACATCATGCGGGTGGCGATGGCGGTCATGGCCAGGGTGCCGCCGAAGATGTAGAACCGGCGCAGGCCGATCAGGCGTGGCGAGGTACGGTGCCGACGGACCTTCAGCTTGCCTTCGCGCAGGGTCTGTTCGGGCATCGGCAGCGGAGATTCGGCCGGCAGCAGCGCCCAGCCGGCGTCGAGCCGGGGCGCATCCGCTTCCGCGTGGATGGTTTGACCCCCCATCACCGCTTACTCCCCACGATCGGCATGGCCGGCCGTCCCGGCCGGGCTGCATGCGCGAAGGTTCCCGGCGCGCCTTCCCGGCGCCCGCACTTGTCCTGGCTGTACCGGCCCTTGGCCGCACAGTCGCTGTCTGTCACTACCGGAACCCACACGATCTCCAACGGGGCGGAATCGAAAATGCGGCCCAGTCTAGGGCGCCGGATGTAAGCCGAGTGCGAAGGTCTACGCCGGGATTTATCCCCATTCAGCAAACAGCAGGCGATGGCGGACCGCGCAGCGGAATGTCGCTTCGTGGCACCGGGTACTGGATCGTAACAAACGCGAACGGTTATCATTTCATTAACCAGGCAGGTCGCCGTCTTCCGTACGGCCGAGACCCACCCAGCTGCGCCGGCCCGAACCGTGCGCCCTACGACCCATGGAAGGGGGCCTGCCTGCTTGTCTGCGTGTGCCCGCTGCTTCCATCCGGTCCCCCCTCATTCGATGGAAGCCGTCATGTCCCAGCCGTTCCGCTCCCGTTCCGCGCGCCTGCCGCGCACCCGCCTGGCCAGTGCCCTGGCCACCGCCTGCCTGCTGGCCCTGCCCGGCGTGGCCGCTGCAGAGGCCAGCGCCGATGCCTCCACCAAGGACCTGGATACCGTGGTGGTCACCGCCTCGGGCAACCAGCAATGGATCAAGGATGCGCCGGCCAGCATCAGCGTGATCAGCCGCGAGGACATCGCGCGCCAGCCGGTGCACGACCTGGCCACCCTGCTCAGCCGCGTGCCCGGCGTGACCGGTGGCCTCAGTGCGGTTGGCGAGCAGTCCAAGATCAAGCTGCGCGGCATGCCGTCGAACTACACGCTGGTGCTGGTGGACGGCAAGCGCATGGGCAGCTCGGCCTCGACCAACTACCGGCCGGACCTGGGCCGCCAGGACCTGAACTGGATCTCGCCCGACCAGATCGAGCGCATCGAAGTGGTGCGCGGACCGATGTCGTCGCTGTATGGCTCCGACGCCATGGGCGGCGTGATCAACATCATCACCCGGCGCATCGGTGATGACTGGAGCGGCAGCGCCACCCACAGCTATACCCGCCCGGGCGACGGCAAGCGCGGCGACACCCAGCAGATCGGTGCGACGTTCTCCGGCCCGCTCGGCGAGCGCTTCGGCCTGCGCATCGGTGCCAACAGCATGCGCCGCGATTCGGATCGCTCCAATGGTGGTGTCTACGGCAACGCGTATGCAGGCGAGAAGGACCGCAATGTCGATGCGCTGCTGCAGTGGAAACTGAGCGACGCGCAGGAACTGTCGCTCGAAGCCGGCCATGGCGTGCAGCAGGCCTTCATCGACGCTTCGCTGGAAAAGCAGGATGAAGGCGCCTGGGGTGCCAGCGAACTCAAGCGCAGCTCGCTGGCGCTCAACCACGATGGCAAGTGGAGCTTCGGCAATTCGAAGATCAGTGCGTACTGGACCGAGTACAGGAACGACATCGGTGCTACCGGCCGTTCCGAAGCCACCGATACGATCATCGAGGGCAGCCTGACCACGCCGTTCACCCTCGGCGTTGAACACCAGTTCGCCGTGGGCGGCCAGTGGAAGCGCCAGGAGCTGACCAACACCGACACCATCGGCCGCGCGCCGATCGACTATGCCGGCAATGCCGTCAGCGGCTCCGATCTGGAAGTGGATACCTGGGCCCTGTTCGTCGAAGACGAAGTGAAGCTGCACCGCACCCTGGCACTGACCCTGGGCGCGCGCCTGGACCACCATGAGACGTTCGGTGGCCACGTCAGCCCGCGCGCCTACCTGGTCTGGCATCCGGCCGAGCAATGGACCATCCGCGGTGGCGTTTCCAAGGGCTTCCGCGCCCCCAGCCTGACCGAGAACTCCGCCAGCGCCGCCACCCAGTCCGGTGGCCGTGGCTGCACCTCGCTGATTCCGCTGGGCTATACCCGCGGCGGCTGCTACATGGCCGGCAACCCGGACCTGGACCCGGAAACCAGCACCAACCGCGAAATCGGCATCAGCTTCGACAACGATCTGGTCGATGCCGGCCTGACCTACTTCCACACCGACTTCAGGAACAAGATCGAGTACGCACCGCTGGGCAGGTTCAACGGCATCTGGTGGACGCGGATGAGCAACGTGCAGCGCGCACGCACCAGCGGCATGGAAGGCAGCTTCAATGTCCGCTTCGGCGAGCACTGGCGCTGGCGCACCTCGGCGACATGGATGAAGGAAGCCAGGAACCTGACCACCGGCCGCAACCTGATCGATACCCCCGAATTCTCGGGCTATTCGTCGCTGGACTGGACGCCCGACGCGGTGTTTTCCAGCAGCCTGTCGGCGCAGTACACCGGCAGGCAGGCCGGCACGGCGACGACCTTCCTCAAGGCCTACACGCTGTATGACCTGACCGCCGCCTGGAACGTCAATGAGGTACTGACCCTGCGTGGCGGTGTCAGCAACCTGGCGGACAAGAAGCTGTATGCGGAAGGCTCCACCGATTACTTCGTGGCCGGGCGCAGCTACTTCCTCAGCATGACCGCGCGGTTCTGACCAAGAGCGTCCGCCGCGATCGCGCTGGCGACGGGCCAGCGCGATCGGCGGTGTTGCGGATTACTCGCTTTCCAATGCGGCGGCGGGCGCCGCGCTCTGCGTAGCCGCCGTGCGTGCACGGTCCATCGCCACCGCCAGTTGCTGGCGTGCGAGCAGCTGTTGTGCCTGCACCACTTCAGGTGTCGGCAGGAGCACCGGTCCCGGTGCGTTTTCCGGTGTAGCAGGTGTGGTCATGCAACCTCCATGGACATCCCGCCGCCGCACGGATTCAGCTGGTGCGGCAGCGGAACTGCGCACCCTATCCTAAAAACAAGGCGGGCGGGTGACGGTGCGCGCCCCTGCCGCAGCAGCCGGAACAAGGCAGGCGTCACATTTTTGACGGTGACGCTTGGATCCTGAATAGGACTTGTCCTATCATGAAAACGTTTTCTCACAGGGATGTCTCCCCCAATGAATACCACTGACCTGTCCCAGTTCAGCCCGAAGTGGCAGTTCCGCTTCAACTTCTTCCGCCAGCACGGCGCCCCCAAGAACCCCGGCTTCAAGCAGGCCTGGAAGGCGCTGTCCTTTGGTGACCGCCTGAAGATCAACCTGAACTTCTTCGCGTTGTTCTTCGGTGCCATCTACCTGCTGATTCTTGGCATGTGGCGCAAGGCACTGGTGGTGATCGGCATCAACATCGCGCTGGCCATCATCACCATGTTCCTTCCGGACGTCGTCGGGCGCATGCTGTTCATCGCCATGAACCTGCTGGTCGCCTCCAGCACCAACTACAGCTACTACCTGGAGAAGGTGGAAGGACGTACCAGCTGGAACCCGTTTGAAGGAATGTTCTGAGCCATCAGACCTGCGCAGGATGCGCGGCAAGGATGCAACCGACGCCCGGCCCCCGCCGGGCGTCTTCGTTTCCGGGATCAGGCCGCGCGGCGGGCCATGGCCTCCGGTTCGGCCTGCAGGCGGAAGCGCGAGACCGCCACGGCCAGCTGCTCGGCCTGCTCCTCCATAGCCCGCGCCGCGGCGCTGGCTTCCTCCACCAGCGCGGCATTCTGCTGGGTGGTCTCATCCATCTGCACCACGGTCTGGTTGACCTGCTCGATGCCGGCGGACTGTTCGCGCGACGCAGCCGAGATCTCGGCCATGATCTCGTTGACGCGCCCCACCTGGCCGACGATGGCCTGCATGGTACGGCCCGCACCGTGCACCAGCTGCGCACCGGCACCGACCTGCGCCACGGATGCGTCGATCAGTTCCTTGATCTCCTTCGCTGCGCCCGCCGAGCGTTGCGCCAGCGCGCGCACTTCGCTGGCGACCACCGCGAAGCCGCGGCCCTGCTCACCGGCCCGCGCCGCTTCCACCGCCGCATTCAACGCCAGGATGTTGGTCTGGAAGGCGATGCCGTCGATCACCGAAATGATCTCGGCGATGCGCTGCGAGGAGGCCTCGATCTGCTCCATGGTCTGCACCACCTGGTTGACCACTTCCCCGCCCTCGCTGGCAACGTCAGCGGCGGATGCTGCCAGGGTATTGGCCTGCAGCGCGTGGTCGGCGTTCTGGCGCACGGTGGAGGTCAGCTCCTCCATCGAGGCGGCGGTTTCTTCCAGGTTGGCGGCCTGCTGCTCGGTACGACGCGAGAGATCGCTGTTGCCCGCAGCGATCTCACCCGCCGCCAGGCGGATGCTGGCGGCCGACTGCTGGATCTGGCCGACGATCTGGGTCAACTGCTGCACGGTGCTGTTGGCATCGTCGCGCATCACCGCGAACACGCCATGGAAATCGCCGCGCATGCGTGCGCTGAGGTCGCCGGCGGCAATCGCGCGAAGCAGCGTCGAAAGCTCAGCCAGGTTGTGATCGCTGACCTGCATCATGATGTTGAGGGTCTCCACCATGCGGCGGAAATCGTGGTCGAAGCGCTGGGCATCACCGCGTACAGCGAAGTCGCCGGCCGCCGCAGCGGCGGCCAGCTGCTGGATCTGCTCGTTGATCGCGGCCAGGTTGCTCTTGGTGGTGGCCATCGCTGCGGTGAACACCGCCTTCTCGCCCGGCAGCGCTTCCATGTCCACGCTGAGGTCACCCACCGCGTAACGCTGCATCACCTCGACCAGGCGCTGGGTGACCGCATTGCTGGAAGCCACCAGCTGGTTGCTGTCGGCCACCATGCGGCCGTACTCGCCGGGGAAGGCAGTGGCGTCCATGCGGTAGCTCAGCTCGCCAGCATCGTGGCGGCGCGCCATTTCCGCCTGCGCCGCCATCACCGCCTGCAGCTGCCCGCGCATGCCCTGCATCGCGTCCAGCAGGCGGCCCACTTCATCGTTGCTGCGCGCAGGCAAGGTGCTGTCGAGCTTGCCGGCGGCTACGTCACCCGCCACCCGCGCCGCTTCGGCCAACGGGCGGATCGCCAGGCGGCGCAGCAGCACATAGACACCGGCACTCAGCGTCAGCGCGGCCACCACGCCCACCAGCAGCGTCAACCACAGCAGCTGGCGCGCCTCGGCCACGATCACCGCGTGCGGCATCACCACGCCCAGCGCGAAGCGCTGCGGGGCATTGCCCACGCGTAGCGGCACGTAGACGCGCACGTTGCCGGCTGCATCGGGCGTGAAGGCTTCGAACCGGCGGTCGGCGGCGATGTCGGCCAGCATGCTGCGGGTCAATGCGTCGGTGCGCGGCTTGCCGATCTCGGCGGCATTCGCCGAGGCCAGCACCACGCCGTTGGGCGAAAGCAGCTCGACGCGGCCTGCGCCCATCGGCGTCAGCGTCGCCAGGTGCTTCTGCAGCGCCGCCAGCGAGAAGTCGACGGTGAACACGCCGAGGAAGGTACCGTTTTCGACGATCGGCGAGCTCAACGTGCTCATCAGCACCTGCTGGCCGGCGATGTCGTAGGCATAGGGCTCGCTGACCTTGGGCAGCTTGTCGCGGCTGGGTACCACATACCAGTCGGCCGAGCCGTCGGCGGCTTCGGTGTAGTCGGTCATGGTCGACTGCTGCGGCTTGCCGTCATGCCAGGCCCAGTAGCTCATGTAGCGGCCGCTGGCATCGTGCATCGCGGTATTGGCGAACTCGGCATCCTTGCCATCGAAGGCATCGGCCTCCCACATGGTGCTCTTGCCAAGCCACTCCGGGTGGGTGCGCAGCTGCTCGCCCAGCACGGCAGCCAGGCTGGCGCGATCGGGCACGTCGCCCCGCGCACGCTGGGCGAGCACGGCTTCGACCATGGCATCGTTGCTGGCAAACGCCGTGCCCAGATCGGCGGCGACCTGGCGCGCTTCAGCGTTGGCCTCGCTGGTCATGGTCTGGCGCGAGGCATCGATCAGGCTGGCACTGGCCTGGCGATAGATCAGGAACGCCGTCAGGCCGAAGCACAGCAGCGCGATGACGGCGGTGCCCAGCATCAGCTTGTGGGCGATGCTGCCCGGGCGGCGGGCAGCGGCGGAACGGGAAGAAGGCATGGAGGGGTCCGCAAGGCAGTTCAGGACGACCGGCACCGGGAGGGCACCGCGCAGGCGCGCGATCCGTCGCGCAGGCCACCGGCCGCCGGGACCCGCCCGGCGCAGGAAGCGCACCGGGTTAGCGGCCGCCTGCCAACGAGGTTGAGGCGACCGGCCTACACATTCCTGAATCCACTCAGGGACGGGGGAGGGATCCGTCCCCGCGTCCCCTATTCGGCCACCCGATCCTTGATCCACTCCGCGCGTGGCAACACCTCGATGCTGCCTGCGGCGTACTGCTGCAGCACGGCGTCCGGCCCGAAACGCGGCTGCCACCCCAGCTCCCTGCGGATGCGGGCGCTGTCGTAGACGCGGTCGACGCTCAGCGGCAACGGCCAGCCGCGGCGCTCGAACTCGGCCAGCAGCTGCGGTACGCGCCGGGCCAGTACATTGCGCGGCTGGGTGGCCAGTTCCAGGCAATCCTCGCGCCGGAACGGGGTTGCGGCGCAGGCGATGTAGCGGGCGAAGGCCGGCCCCTCATCCAGCAGCAGCGCGGCATGGGCACTGGCCACGTCACGGGCGTCGATCCCACGATGCAACCGGAACATCGCCATCCGTTCCGGCGGTTCCGGGAAGCAGCGCCCCATCCGCAGCACGCGCACCCTGAAGTCCGGTGCGGCGGCAGCTTCAGCCAGGGCCTCGGCCTGCAGCTTGCTGCGATGGTAGATCGTTCGCGGCAGCGGCTCGGTATCCTCATCGATCCAGCGGCATCCCCCTGCCACCACCGCGTGGCCGTACAGCGCGGTGGTACTGGTCAACACGAACCGCCGTGCGCCTGCCTCGCGCGCCGCCTGCAGCAGGTGCGCAGTCGCGTCCACGTTGATCTGCTGGAACACCGCGTCCGGTACCAGGCCGACGTGTGGCGCATGCAGGGCCGCGGTATGGATGACCGCGTCGACGCCCTGCACCGCGCGCACGACGGCTTGATGATCGGTGACATCGGCAATGATGCGCGTGGTGGCAAACGGACTGCGGTCCAGCCCCACCACTTCATGGGCAGCCGCCAGCGCGCCGAAGATCGCGCGCCCGATCCGCCCGGAACTGCCGGTCAACAGAATCTTCATTGAGTCCATTCACTCGAAGCGCCCGGGAACTACCGGGATGCTTCGATTCTAGGCATGCAACGGAACATCTGCGATAGGACGACCGCGCAACTGTGCGTTCATCCTGACGACTTCGGCGGAGCCAGCAGTTGACGTGCGATGGAGAGTGGATCGTTGCCGCCTGCCGCGTGGGGCGCGACACCGGTCCGTTAGCAGTTGCCACCGGTGCGCAGTTTGATCGGTTGCCGGTCCGGAACGTTTATCTGATAGCCATCGGGCAGCAGCACAGGATCATCGAACATATGTGCGGCACCGCCACTGCGGCCGCCGGCGTTGCCGCACATCCGAGGGCCGCAGTGAATACGCGACGAATTCGGCCGCCGGGCCGGCTGCGTGATCATCCCGGTGCGCAGGGCGCGTGAAAACCGGGGCGAAGATGGCGACCTGGACTTAGCGTGCGATGGCCAAGAATGGACGCCGTCGTCCACGAAGGCGGCGTCCACACTGCAGGAGATTTCACATGACTGAGCAGAACCCGCGCAGCTCCAACCGGGGCTTCGCCTCGATGGACCAGGACAAACAGCGCGCGATCGCCGCCAAGGGCGGGCGCGCGGCACATGCCTCCGGCAATGCGCACGAATTCAGTCCGGCCGAAGCACGTGTCGCAGGCCGCAAGGGCGGCGAAGCGATCAGCCGCGACCGCCAGCACATGGCCACGATCGGACGCGAAGGTGGACACGCACGCCACGCCAACGCGCGCCAGCAGCAGCAACAGGCTCAGGTGATCGAACGCACGGCAGAGGACCCGCAACGCCAGCAGGGCTGAATGCTGCGCGTCAAGCCGATGCACGCTGCCGATGCAGCCCAAGCGCCGCAAGCAGGGCCAGCGCACCCGCCACCGCCATCGCCCAACCGAACCCGCTGGCCATCGCACTGCGGTACCAGGTCAGCACCTGCGGCGTGGCGTGCATCGAGCCCGGGTGCAGGATCAGTTCACGCGCCTGCGCAACAAGCCGCTGCTGCCCTGCGGCCTGTGCGCAGGCGGTGAACTGCTGTACGGCACGCTGGCCCATCAGGCTGCCCATCAGCGCGATGCCCAGGCTCATGCCTGCCTGGCGCAGCGCGTTCATCGTGGCTGACGCGATACCTGCACGTTCGGCCGGTGCGTTGGCCATGATCGCCATGCCGGTCGCCGGCACCGCCAGCCCCATTCCAATGCCAAGCAGCATCAGCACGGCAGTGGCACAAGCGCGCGAAGTAGCCGGTTCGAACGTGGCCATTGCGCACAGCGCCACACCGGCCAGGACGTAGCCCAGCACCAGCGCGGCATGCAGCCCGAGGCGGGCAACCAGGCGCCCGAACAACAGCGAGACAACACCCATCAACAGGAACTGGGGAGCCAGCTGCGAGCCTGCCAGCGCGGCGCTGTGCCCCTGTGCCTGCTGGAAGAACAGCGACAGGAAGAACAGGCTCGCATAGGCGGTGAAGCCCAGCACGAACGAGGCCAGGTTGAGCATACGGAAGCGACCGTCGGCAAACAGGTCCAGCGGCAGCAGTGGCCGTGCCACCCGCCGCTCGACGATGCCGAACAGGATCAGCCCCGCAGTTGCGGCGCCCAGCGCCAGAAGCGTCACCGGGGCCAGCAGGCCCTGCTCGCCGATCGCGATCAGGCCATAGCACAGCGCGCCCAGTGCACCGATGCTGAGCAGCTGCCCGGCCGGATCCAGCGCGGCGTGCTGCGGGTGCCGTCGCTCGGCGATACCCCAGGCGCCAAGCACAAACGCCAGCAGCCCCAAAGGCAGGTTGATCAGGAAGATGCTGGGCCAGCCGGCCCGCTGCACCAGCGCACCGCCGAGCAACGGGCCAAGCACCAGGGCCAGCGCGCTGAAGGCGGACCAGCCACCGATCACGCGTGCACGCTGGCCCGGATCGGGAAATGCGTGACTCAGGATCGGCATCGCACTGGGAATCAACAGCGCACCTGCCACGCCCTGCACCGCGCGCCCGGCGACCAGGGTCGAAAGGTCCTTGGCGCAGGCGCACAGCAGCGAGCCCATGGTGAAGGTGGCGACGCTCAGCAGCCACATCCGCCGATGACCGTAGCGATCCCCCAACGGACCGGCCGACAGCATCAGCGCCGACAGTGCGATCGCATAGGCGTTGATCACCCATTGCAGGCCCGCCATGTCGGTCTGCAGCGCCTGCTGCAGGGTTGGCAGGGCCACGTTGACGATGCTGATGTCCAGCGAAGCGAGGAATGTACCGAGGTAGGCCGCCAGCACCAGGGCGGGCCGTTGGAGGCGTCTCATGCGTGGATCCGGGGGGAGGATGTGCGCGCATCCTATCGACTGACTGACCGTCGGTCAATGACTGGCGGTCAGTCAGTGCGAAGGGGCAGCTAGAATGGCGTCCGTCACACCCGGATACCGCCCACCATGCAGACCCCAGCTGTCGCCAGGCCTCGCACCAAGCCCGCCGAAACCCGCCAGGAGGAACTGATGGACGCCGCGCAGGCGTTGTTCCTTTCGCAGGGTGTGGACGCCACCACCATCAGCGACATCGTCGCCGCGGCCGACGTGGCCAAGGGCACTTTCTATACCTATTTCGCCTCCCGCACCGAGATCCTGCAGGCGCTGGCGCAGCGCTATACGCGGCAGTTCATGGACGAGGTCGAACAGGCAGTGCAGCAGCACCCTGCCGGTGATGGCGCAGCGCGCCTGCGCGCCTGGATCCGCGCCAACATCGAGATCTACGCGCGCACCCACGCGTTGCATGACGTGGTGTACGCCAACCATCACCACCACCAGCGGGGCAATGCCGAGCGCAATGCGATCCAGCAGCAGCTGCTGGGCATCCTCGAAGCGGGCAACGCAGCCGGACTGTGGCAGCTGCCTGCTCCACAGGTCACCGCCTCGTTGATCTATGCCGGCGTTCACGGTGCCACCGACGACCTGATCGCCACACCCGCACAGGATGCCGATGCCTTCATCGCCGCTGTGGAAGCGGATTGCCTGCGCATGGTCGGCGTTCCGGCAGCGCCGACGCGCAGCGGCAGACGCCGCTGAAGGAACGCTTCCCGCTCAGGTGTGGGCGAGAATGTTCAACAGCCGCCCGAACGGGTCGCGGACGAAGAAACGACGCACTCCCCAAGGCTCGTCGGCAGGGCCATACTCCAGCGGGATGCCGGCCGCGTGCATGCGCTCCAGCACCTGCTGCAGGTCGTCCACTTCGATCGACAGATCGGGCACCGCGGTGCCGGAACCCCCTTCGCTGGCAAAGCTCACCTGCGCCAGCGCACTGCCCTGCCCGCCATGGGTGACGATCCAGCCATGATCCATCACCACCGGCATGCCCAGCAGCCCGCCATAGAACGCTGCGGCACGCGCCGGGTCGGGCGTGGCGATGTTGGCGACAATGCGTTTGACGGCCATGTGCAGCGGCTCCGGTGCGATTTCCCATCCTCGCCGCTGCGTGCATGGCCCGCAAGCGGGCTCGGGCCAGATGCCCGCATCGCCATCTGAGGCGATCGCTGGAACAGAAGAGCCCCGTCGATGACGGGGCTCCGCGTACGGCTCAAAGGGCGCGACTCACACGCCCATGCACAGATCGACCACGCAGGTGTTGTACGCCTGCTGGCATTCACCGGCATCGGTGCCACTGGCCAGGCACATCTGATAAGCCCGCCAGCACGGCTGGTCGCAGGGCTCGACCGGCCCTGCCACTGCCACCGAACCGGTACACGCCAACGCGAATACCCCCACTGCGATCACCTTCCTGACAACACGCATCGCCATCACTCCTTGATAAGCCTGGTGAGCCCAGGCCGCCCCACGTTAGCGAGGACACGGGGAGACGAAGTGAAGCCCACTGTCACGCACACTTAACCTGTTCACAATTCTCCTTTCACATGCATGGGGGATGTCGCCACGGATTGGCGTTAACGGCCTTGTTGCCCGTCCACCAAGGAAGTTGCCCGATGAATCACCCGCTGCACGGCCGTTCGTCCCACTCCCGCTCCCCGCTGCACAGCCGCCTCGCGCTGGCCGTGTCCAGCTCTCTGTTGCTTGCCGCTGCCGCGCCCGCCATGGCCGGCGAGGCGCTCGACGCATGGCAGCAACAGCGCCAGCTGCAGGCGGCGTGGGCACAGCCCGCCGTCAGCGCGCCTGCAGCATCGACGGCCGCCACGCCCGCGGCAACCGGCACCGCCCTGCTCGGCAATCCGGGCGATGCCGCCAGCTGGCGCAGCGATGAATTCAACGCCGACTGGGGCCTGGGTGCGATGGGGGCCGACCACGCGTATGCCCGCGGCCTGACCGGCAAGGGCGTGCGCCTGGCGCTGTTCGACACCGGCTCGGCACTGGCTCACCCCGAATTCGCCGGCCGCAACACCTCCAGCATCACCATCGGCCCGAACTGTGCGTCACCGGGAACCGTCGGCGGTACCGGCGCGTGCAGCCAGACACAGGGTGATCAACCGGGTATCAACTACTACACGCTCGGCGCGGGCGTGCCTGCTTCCCTGCAGGCCAACATCATTGCCGCAGGCCGTGAATGGGGTTTCCGCTATGCCGATCACGGCACGCATGTCCTCGGAACCATTGGCGCCAACCGCAATGGCACGGGGATGCACGGCGTCGCCTTCGGTGCCGATCTGACGACCGCCCGTGTATTTGGTGACACTTACTACGAATGGAGGCGCCAGGCGAGCGGAGGCTACCTGCCTGAAGCCGTGGAACGGACGGATCCCGATGGTGCCGCAAGGCTGGACATGTACGCGCAGCTGCAGGCACAAGGCGTGCGTGCCATCAATCACAGCTGGGGCATCTCCACCCGCAACATGACCGTGGCCGCACTGGATGCCCAGTACGCACGCATCGGTGCCGGCTACGACGTATACGGAAGCATCTACAAGGACAGTGCGAACGCCCCCGCTTCGCAGTTGATCCAGGTCTGGTCGGCCGGCAATGGCAGCGGCGCCGTCGCCGGTATCACCGCGGCCCTGCCGCGCTGGAAGCCGGAGATCGAGCCCTACTGGCTGGCCGTCGCCAACGTTCGCCAGCCCAATACAGCCAATGGTGAAACCGACTACGTGATCAACGCAGGCTCGAGCATCTGTGGCGCTGCCGCCAACTGGTGCATTTCCGCACCCGGCACGGCAATCCTCAGCACCATCGTTTCCGGTGACATCCAGGGACGGCTGGAGAAGACCGCAGACTACGTCCGTCTTCTCATCGACAGCCAGAATCCCACGTACGACTACGGCCTGAAGACCGGCACGTCCATGGCCGCCCCCCATATCACCGGCGCACTCGGCCTGTTGATGGAGCGCTTCCCCTACCTGGACAACGCCCAGGTGCGCGACGTCCTGCTGACCACCGCGCGCGATCTCGGTGCGGCAGGCGTCGACCCGATCTACGGCTGGGGCATGGTTGACCTGCGCAGGGGCATCGAGGGCTATGGCTCGCTGCGCGTGGATACCAACGTGGTGATGAACCAGAGGGCCGGCGGCCTGAAGGTGTGGGAAGGCGATGCCTGGGACGACTGGACCAATGACATCGGCGGCCCCGGCACGCTGACCAAATCCGGCATCGGTTGGCTGCGCCTGAGCGGCGACAACAGCTTCAACGGCGCGGTGCTGCGCGAGGGCACGCTGGAGTTGAACGGCAGCAACACCCTCACCTCGGCGGTCGATGTGCAAGGCGGCCGGTTCCTGCTCAACGGCAGCCTGGTCTCCACCGCACTCACCACCACCGGTGGCGTCAGCACGGTCAGCGCCAGCGGCGTTCTGAAGGACGGGAACCTGACCGTCAATGGCGGCGTGGTGTCCTTCAATGGCATGCAGACCGGCGGCACCACCACGGTCGGTAGCAACGGCCTGCTGAAGGGTATCGGCACGTTGGGCAGCACCCGAGTGGACGGCACCATCGCGCCCGGCAATTCGATCGGCACGCTGACCATCAACGGCGACTACGTGCAGGGCGCGACCGGCGTCTACGCCGCCGAACTCGCGCCTGGCGGGCGCAGCGACCAGTTGCACGTGACCGGTACCGCCACCCTCGGCGGCACGCTGGTCGCGTTGCCGGAACCAGGCATCTACTATCTCGGCGAGCAGTTCAACTTCATCCGCGCCGACGGTGGCATCAACGGCCAGTTCGCGAAAACCGACTTCAGCGCGTTCTCGCCGTTCCTGCAGTTCAGCCTCGCCTACGGGGCCAATGGCACCCGCATCGACGTGGCACGCGGTGCCTCGCTGGCCAGCGCCGCCGCCACCCCGAACCAGCGCGCGGTGGCCGCCGCGGCGGACCTGCTGGCAATCAACCAGGGCCTGCCCAAGCCGCTGACCCAGCTGTTCCCGCAGCAGGTCGGCGGCGTGCTCGACGGCCTCAGCGGAGAACTGCACGCAGCCACGCCGCTCGCACTGGTGGAAGGCAGCCGCTACGTTCGCGATGCCGCGCTGTCCCGCCGTGCAGGTGCAGTCGCGCCAAGCGCCGATGCGGGCGACGCCACCGGCGCCTGGGTGCAGGCTCTGGGCGGCAACAGCAGGCTGGACGGCAACAGCAATACCGCCCGCACCGAAGCCAACAGCAACGGCCTGCTGGCCGGTATCGACCACGAGTTCTCTGGCTGGCAGGTCGGCGTCCTGGCTGGCACCGGCCGCACCGACGTCAAGCAGCAGGCGCTTCGTGCCAAGTCGAAGATCGACAACACCCACTTCGGTGCATATGCCAGTCACAACTGGGGCGGCCTCGGCCTGCGTGGCGGCGTCGCCTGGAGCAAGCACAAGGTGAAGAGCACCCGCGATGTCGACTTCGCAGGGTTCAGCGACAGCCTGAGCGCCCGCTACAACGCGCATACCCGCCAGGCCTTCATCGAAGCCGGCTACCGCTTTGGTGGCCCGGAGGCCGGGCTGGAACCCTACCTGCAGGTCGCGCGCGTGGAGGTGAACCTGAAGCCGATCAACGAGCGCGGTGGTGCAGCCGCCCTGCACGGCAAGGTGGATGACACCGGCACCACGATCGCCACCGCTGGCCTGCGCTTCGACAAGGGCCTGAAGGCATCGTTCCAGCAGGACAGCTGGCTGCACCTGCGTGGGGGCGTGGGCTACCGTCGTGCCTCGGGTGACCGCAGCCAGCTGGCCGACCTCGCATTCGCCAACAGCACCACCACCTTCGCGGTCGAAGGCGCCCCGATTGCCGACAGCGCCGTTGTGGCCGAGCTGGGGCTGTCGGCCTGGCTGACCCCGCGCCAGCAGCTGGAGCTGGGTTACAGCGGCCAGTACGGCAGTGAAAGCCGCGACCACAGCGCCAACGCGCGCTGGTCGGTTCGTTTCTAGACGCGTGTTCTCTTGACGGTTTGGGGCGGCCTCAAGGCCGCCCCCTTTTTATCCACGCCCCAGGGCCATGCGCGATACCCCAGGATCATCGCGTCCTGGATCCATCCGTGGAGCGTTACGCGTGAATGAAGATCGACTGGAGCCGGGTCGCCCAGCCATTGCACCCGGTGGAGTTGAACGCCTCGAGCCGGACATTCTTCCCCGATGTCAGCGCTGCCAACGCCGCCGCGTACGCTTCCTTGGCACCCGGCCGGGACATGTCGATTGCAAAGGTATCGGTATTGCAGAAGGCCGTACTCGAAACATGCACGTACACAATTCCCGCCGGGCCGTCCATGTACGGCCGCAGCGACAGAATCGTCATCTGATCGCTGGTTGGCTCCGCCTTCAGTGGTGCAGACAGGCACAAGGCCAACGTCAAGGCCAACCCCGCTCCCAACCTCCTGCGGAAGCCCGACGTCGCGTCACTCATCATCATGTAGTTCCCCTGTGGATTCAGACATCAGGCCTCAGGCATCGTCACGGCCCTCAGCTGCATTACCCCGGAGGTGCAGCCGTCGACACGCAATCCGACACGCAGCTTGTTCTGCCAGGCGATGAGCAGCATCGAGACCATCTCCCTCTGCATCGGATGATCATTGAGGAGAATGAAGCGATTGCCACCCCCACAATCCGAGCCCGCTGGAAGCACACCTTGCGTCACCAGGTAGAACCCTTCCCCGCCCCAGCCAGTTGCGACGGATACGATCCGATGGCCTTCCAGATTGTAAGGCTCAGCATTTGCCGTTGAGGCCAGGCCAGTTCCCAGCACTGCCACCACCGCCAGCAGGACCTTGCCGCCGATGGCGCCACGCGGGCGCGATACAGCACGTACTCCAGCCATGTTCTTCCTTTCCCCTGTCATGAACAACCGGTTGACGGTGCACTGCGCCCCGTGCAGTCCGCTACGCTCAGCCCAGCAGCAGCTGGTACAGCAGGGGCACGATGTCACCCTGCGGACGCTGGACATGCGAGACATCGGACACCGGCGTGCAGCTCCCCGTGGCGCCACAGGCAAGCACGCGATACGCATAGCTGGTGGCAGGGCGTGCGGCCGACGTCCAGTTCGCGGCGTTGCCTTCGTAGACCGTGGTCCAGGTCACCCCGTCCACGCTTTCCTCGACGACGTAGCGGACGGCAGAGGCCACAGGCGACCACCCAACGAAGTCCTTCGCGGCCGGCGAACGCCGCATCGGCACCGCTGCCTTGGCGACCAGGCTTCCGCCCAGCGTGATGTAGTCGGTCCGTTTGTCCTCGCGCTCGCTCGCCTGGTAGCGGAGGACGCCGGCGTGGTCGTACATCGAGGTGATCCGTCCGAACGATGAGTCTGTCTGTGTGCGGCGACCGTCAGCATCGTAACGGTAGCTCTCGGAACCTGCCGCCGCACGCAGCCGGTTGCCGAAGTCGAAGGCGAACGGCTGTCCGTTCTTCGCCCGCAGATTGCCCTGCGCATCGTAGGCCAGGCCGACCACGGTTGACCCTCCGCACCCGTTGATCTTCACGTTGGTCAAGCGCCAGGCGTTGTCATAGCAGTAGTGATGGTCACGGCCGAGAATCGTCACCCGCGTGAGGTTGTCCAGCGCGTCATAGCTGTAGCTCGCCGAGCCGAACATGGGCGAGGAAGCCGAAACGAGCCGATCCAGCGCGTCATAGCCCAGATTGCGGTTGCCACGTTGGTTGCGGCCCGTGGCACCGTCAGTGATTGCCATCACATTGCCGACCGCATCGTAGTCGTAGCCGTCGCTGAGGATCCGGGTTGCGCCAAGGGTGTCCTGGCTTTCATCCGGCAACTGGCGCGCGTTCTGCACCATCGTGTGGACAATACCGTTGCCATAGGTGAACCGACGAATCGCCCCGTTGGGGTAATAGACCACGCCAGCGGCGTAGGAGCCCGCCTGCCCGGCCTGTCCCAGTGCGTTGGGCGCATACGCGACCACGTTGCCGGAGGGATAGCGATGCGCGGACAGGTTGCCCAGTGCGTCGTAGGCATACCCCATCGCCAGCGCTTCGCCATCGGTAGGGCTCTGCACCTCACCGATGAGCAGCCCGCGACGGTTGTACGCATAGCTGTTGTGCGTCTCCACCCCGGCGTTCAACGTGGTGACCTGCTTGACCAGGCCATCGGGCCAGTAGCTCCAGCGCTGGTTGCCATTGCCGTCGGGGAACTGCAGTGATGCGAGCCGGTTGCGTGCGTCATAGGAACGCACCACCCGGCGCCCGCTCGCCGCGGCAATGTCCTGGTTGCAGTTGCCTGCATCGGACAGGTCCAACCCCTGCGCGCTTCCAACCGGGTTCGATGCGGCGTCGTAGTCAAATACGGTGGCGCCGGTTTCCGGTTCGATCGTCTTGCACAACCGCTGCGCCGCATCGTAGACATAGCGCCGGGTCGACGTCACCGAGCCATTGCTGGCCCTGCGGGTGATCGACGTCGGCTTGCCGAAGACGTCCCGCGGGATATCCAGCACGGCTCCCTCTGCCAGTTCGATACGTACCGGCCAGTCAAGCTTCGCGGCATCTGCACCGGTGTAGGTCACGACGGTCGGGATACCCCTGGCATTGGTCGTGCGCACGCGCCGCCCCGGCAGGTACTCGGTTGTGCTGACCAGCGCGCCAATCTCGGAATCCTGGCTGACCTGGACCACCCGCCCAAGTGCGTCGTACGTCGTACGGACGCCAGTTCCGGCGTCCTGGACCGTACCGCCCCCCGCGACAGGATAGGACTGGAAGGTGACCCGCCCCTCCGTGTCATAGGCGGTCACCGAGGCCCGCTGCGTGCCGGCTTCATTGCCCGCGTCGTACTCGCGCACCAGCAATGGGCGCCACAGCGCATCGTAGTAGGTGACCTTGCGCGCATTGCCGGTGCTGACCGTCTGCCGCCAATGACCGGCAGGAATGCCGTACTCGGCGCCGCCCACCTGGGCAAACTGTGTCGTGGTGGACGCCCAGTCCACCGTATCGCCGTCGGGGTAGTCGACCAGCGACATGCGCCCCATCGCGTCGTAGTCGTAACGCGTGGTGTTGCCCCGGCCATCGGTGATCCAGCGTATCCAGCCATTGTCATCCACGCCGGCAGACTGGGTCGAACCATCCGCATACTGGATGTTCCCGGGGATGCCGCGCTTCCAGCCGGACAGGCTCACCGTATTGCCACGCCCATCCACCACGGCGCGAACGGTACCGTCGCTGTTGTAGTGAATGGTCTGCTGGAGCTGGCCGAAGGCATGGATCCGCTGGGGCTTCGCGGTGGCCGGGTCATAATCCACCTGGGACTCGGTCCGGCCCGTGTCCTGGTTGACCGACGTCCGGACCTGGCCAAGCACCCACTTCGACAGATCATCGTGATAGGTGATGACGTTGGTCTTGCTGTAGGACTGCGCCCCCGCACTTCCCACAACCGTGCCCAGCAACATCATCGCGGAAAGTGCATTGACTCGACGCATCGTCAGTGGGCCTGTTCGCAATGGATGGCGATGGGACAACCAGGATCAGGCAACGGAAAGACCGGCGAAGCGCACATCACAGCAAACCGCGCACACGCACAAAACCGGACGCGACTGCATCCGGTTGGCGATTGACGTTGATGCTGGACGAAGCCCCCTTCGTCATGCCGCGCCTGTTCCCTGGACTCGGCCAAGTATAACCATGGAAACGGGGCCGGACGCCCGGTCCTTCGCAGCCCTGCCGGGCTGCGAAGGTTCCCGGGGCATGACGCGCCTCCGGGGCTCGACGGCCGCGATCGGCCGCCCGGCGCGGGACGTCAGGCAGCCTTCATGGCGTGCTTGCGTGCCCGCATGACGTTGTGGCACTCCTGCACATCCGGCAGCAGCTGGGTCACTTCCTGGCGCACCGCGGGCGGCAGATCGTTGTCCTGCAGCACATCCTTGAACGCGCCCAGCAGGCGGTCTTCGGATTCTTCCAGTTCGGCCACGTAACCGTAGTTGGTATCACCAAACGCGGCGCGCACCTTGCCGTAGAACTGCTGCATCGAACCGACCATGGTGCCGTGCTCGGCCGGCTTGCCGCCGCTGGCGGCGACCGAACCACTCAGCGCCGCGACGATCCGCGCCTTGACCCCGGCGATACGGGTGAACAGTGCCGACAGTTCGGCATCCTTTACCTTCGTTGCGGCTTCCTCATAGAAGGACTTGCCATCACGCGCGATCTCGATCAGGTCGTTGAGGCGATGTTCGATGGTGGACTGGGTGCTCATGGCGTCGCTCCTGTGTGCTCGAAAGTCAGTGGAGAATGGCAGCGCGTCGGCACTGCCTTCGACCTCACTATCATCGTCCTCGTGTGCCGGCCGGGTGAGTACGAATTGATGTACACATCACCATGCGGAACACGTGCTGACTTCTTCATTGCCGGCATCATTGAATGTTCACGGAAAACAAGCATGCGATGCCTGCCTCACCATGGCGCGATGACGATGATCACACTGATCAGCAGCGCAATCGCCAGAATCACCAGCAGCACATGCCATTGCTTCCAGCTGGGTTTCGGCTTGCCAGGCGTATTCATCGGCGGCCTCCTGTGTATGCCGGGAAAGGAGCTGCCAGACTGAAGCGAAACGACATTGCACAACGTCGACGCGACGTGCACTCCCCGTGCAGGACAGCGGCCAAGGGCGCGCGAAGATAACGCGTCCATAACGCAGTTCAAATGTGAGCGGGATGTTAGGTTCCTCTCGATTCCGGGTAACGGAATGCAGACCGGTCGTAGCGCCGCGCGCATTGCGACCACACAACGGATTTGGAGAGAGAAACAATGCACTACAAATACACTCTGCTTTCGGCAGGGATCGGCGCCGTGTTGGCTGCCGCTTTCTCGCCGGCTGCCAATGCACAGGACGATGCTGCGAAGTCTCCGAAGAACCTGGACCGCATCCAGGTGACGGGATCGGCGATACGCAGCGTGGATGTGGAAACCCAGCAGCCGGTGCTTGCCATCTCGCGCAAGATGATCGAGCAGCAGGGCTTCACCACCATCGCCGACGTCCTGCAGAACCTCACGTCGGCCGGCGCACCAGCGCTCTCGCGTTCGCGCACGCTGTCGTCCGGCGAAGACGTCGGCGGCAGCTACGCAAACATCCGCAACCTCGGCGCCACCCGCACCCTGGTGCTGGTGAACGGCAAGCGCCTGGGCGCCAGCACCAGCGGCCTGCAGGACCTGAGCCAGATTCCGATGAGCGCGGTCGAGCGCATCGACGTGCTCAAGGATGGCGCCTCGGTGCTCTACGGATCCGACGCCATCGCCGGCGTCATCAACATCATTACCCGCAAGAGCGTCGAGGGGCTGGAGCTTTCGGCGCAGCATGGCCAGTTCAGCCAGGGCGACGGCAAGGACAGCACGTTCTCGCTCGTTACCGGCGCGCGCGGCGAGCGAGGTGGCTACACCTTGGCCCTGGAATACCAGAAGGCCGACCCGGTGTTCGCCCGCGACCGCTGGTTCTCCAAGCATGGTGGTGCGGGGCCGGGTTATCCGCGCGCGGGCTGGAGCGACCTCAGCCAGAACGGCTCCTGGTGTGACCCGGCGCTTTACGACTGTGCCACCGGAAATTCCGTGTTCAAGACACTCAATCGTGGTGGCGACCCGAAGAACCCGAACGATTACCATCCGATCACGCCGGCCGAGTATTCCAACGGCAACGAGCAGATGCATGTGCAGACCGGCATCGAGCGCCGGTCGCTGTTCCTCAGCTCCGACTATGCACTGAGTGACCAGATCACCTTCACCACCGATATCGGCTACAACGAGCGCATCTCGGACCAGCAGATTGCCGGCTACCCCTACGAATCGACCAAGTTCGGGACGCCGCTGGCCGGCAACAGTGCGTTCAACCCGGTCGGCCATGACATCGCCTTCAACCGCCGCCTGTGGGAGCTTCCGCGCACGACCGAAAGCAAGCTGAAGTCGCTGCGCGTGGCACCGACGCTGTCGGGCTACTTCGAACTGGCCAGCAAAACGTTCGACTGGGAGGTGGGCGCGCTGTTCAACCGCAACGAGGTGACCAAGACCGGCCGTGGTGACATGAGCCTGATCGCCTCGCGCCAAGCGCTGGGACAGTCCTTTGTTGATGGCAACGGTGTAGCACGCTGTGGCAGCGCAGGTGCACCGATCGCCGGCTGCCTGGCCTGGAATCCGCTGCTGCCGTACGGCGTTGCTGGCGCCGGCTCGCTTGCCGACCCGGAACTGCAGCGCTTCCTGTTCCCCACGTTCACCGATACCGGCATCACCAAGACCCGAAGCTACTTCGCCAACATCTCCGGCCCGGTGCTGGAACTGCCGGCGGGCGAGCTCTCGGTGGCGATGGGCTACCAGTACCGCAAGGAAGAAGGTCGCTACGTTCCCGACGCCTTTGCCCAGTCGCGCCAGAGCACTGCACTGGGGGCACAGACCACTGCAGGCGGTTACAGCCTCAATGAAGTCTTCGCCGAAGTGAATGTGCCGGTGCTGCGTGACCTTCCGTTCGCCAAGGAGCTGACCGTCAACGTTGCGGCACGCTATTCCGACTACAGCAACTTCGGCAGCACCACCAACACCAAGGCCAGCTTCGCCTGGCGCCCGGTCGAGGAGCTGATGGTGCGCGGCACCTTCGCCGAGGGCTTCCGTGCTCCCAGCATCTCCGACCTGTATGGCGGCCTGGGCACCAGCTTCGAAACCTACGTGGACCCCTGCGGCATCGGCGCCACCAACAGCGTCAACGGCAACGCGGCCTGCAACGCCGCCGGTGTTCCGCGTGGCTACGAGCAGCTGGCCCAGGGCCTGAAGCCCTGCACCAGCTACCCGTGCGCGACCCCGAACGAGTTCACCACGGGCTCGAACCCGAACCTGCGCCCGGAAGAGTCCAAGAGCAAGACCGTCGGTGTGGTCTGGAGCCCGCGCTGGGTCAACGGTCTGGACATCAACCTGGACTGGTACAGCTACAAGATCACCAACATGATCATCGAGGACAACGTCGATCGCATCCTCCGTGACTGCTACGTGCTGGGCAATGCCTCGCGCTGCGGCAGCGTCAAGCGTGCCGCTGATGGCCACATCACCAGCATGTTCTACGGCCTGACCAACCTCGGCGCGATGAAGACCGAGGGCTGGGACCTGGGCATCCGTTACCGCCTGCCGGAGTATGCGTTCGGTCGCTTCACCCTTGACCTGCAGAACAGCTACGTCTCCAAGTACGACGAGGAGAAGCAGAACTCGGCCGGTGACACCATCATGGACGGTCGTATTGGACGCCCGGGGGTGTTCCGCCTGCGGTCCAATCTCGGCATCAACTGGCAGCTGGGCAACCTCTCGGCCCAGTACACGGTGCGCTACTACTCCGGGATGATGGAAGGCTGCATGCCAAACCGGCCCTGCACCGCGCCCGAACGCATCGCCAACGGCGAACCGGATGCCGTACGCAGGGTCGGCTCGAACGCGTTCCACGACATCCAGGTCAGCTACAGGCTGCCCTGGGATGGCACCGTGGCAGTGGGCTCGAACAATGTGTTCGACCATCGCGGCCCGATCATGTTCTCCAAGCCGCAGAGTTCCTTCCCCTACTACGGCGGCTTCGATATCGGCCGCACCGTGTACGTGAAGTACTCGCAGCGCTTCTGACCGTAGCGTCCGTGCACGTGGCCGGCGGAAGGGGAGTTCCGCCGGCCACGCCGCACACAACCTCCACCCAATCTCCACGCTACTTCGACCCAATCTCCAACATCCCCGGCAACACTGGCGCAACGGCAGCAGATGGAGCAGGCAAGCGAGGATCGCCCGCGCGGCATCCACCTCGCCCGACCTCTCCGGATTCACCACTGAATGCGATGGACCACCCCCTCCCCGCTGCGGGGATGAGGCTGGTCCAAGGGAAGCAAGCGATGACAACGGCAGTACACAGTGGCTTGACCGATCTGGTCATGGATGCGCAGCGCTACCTGCGCCGGATCCTGCCCGGCCTGGCCTCGGTGGTCGGCCCCGTGGCTGCGGCCCGCTTCATCCCGCAGACCATGGCCTCGCGCTATCACATCGCCGAGCTGACCCTCTATGGTGAAACGCCGGCGATGCTGGCAGTTCCACGCGTCCAGGGCGAATCCAGCAGCCGCGTCATCCAGGATGTGAAAGTGCTGCGCTCAGCGGCAAAGGCCATGGTGCTGTATGTCTCGCCGTACCTCACCCCCACCCAGCGCAGGTTCCTGGTCGAGAACCATATCGACTTCGTGGTACCGCACAACCAGCTGTACGCCCCCAGCCTGGCGATCGAGTTCCGCGATGCGCCCGACCACGAGAAGAAAGCGATTTCGCTGCTGCCTTCGGCGCAGGCCGTGCTCATCCACGTACTCCTGTCCGGCCAGGCACGCTGGTGGTCGCCGCGTGAGGTCAGCCGTGCTGCCGGATACACCTCGATGACCGCGTCGAGGCTCTCCGCTGAGCTGGTCGGTCGCGGACTGGCCGAACGCTCCACCGGCGGACGCGAACGCTTCCTGAGACTCGCCGGCAGCCGCGGCGAAGTCTGGGCGAGAGCGCAGCCGTTCCTGCGCTCCCCCGTGCTGAAGGAAGTGGAGGTCTGCTGGGAACAGGTCGCCGACGTTCTGGCCCGACATGCTCAATCCGCCCCCCAGGCAGGGACGGAAGCAATGCTTGCGGTGCCGTCGAAAGACCACGGCATCACACGCGCCCTGTACATCGATGCCTGGCGGAAGCTGGGGGCACTGCCTGCAGCCGGCCCCGACTGCGCGCGCAGCGGAACGTTGCAGATATGGTCGTATCCGCCTGCCTTCACCGGTAGCGGTGACCGTGTGGACCCGCTGTCGCTGTACCTGAGCCTGCAGGGCAAGCGCGGCTACGACGCCGACGCGCTGGAGCAGGAGGTGGAGCAGGCGCTGTGCGGGACGAAACGCCACGGCTGAGGTCCGCGCGGGTCCGGCCCGACCGCGTCAGGACGCTTCGCCCCCCCTCGCCATCGTCGCGCGCTTCGCTGCGTGCTCGGCGAAGACCACGCCGGATACCGCCAGCACGCCCCCTGCCAGTACCCAGCCACTGAGCGATTCGCCCAGCAGCAGCACGGCCAGTGCGGCGGTCACGATCGGCACCAGGTTGAAGAAGCCGGAGACACGCGCTGCGCCCAACCGTGACAATCCGGTCATCCAGGTCAGTGGGGCCAGGATCGACGCGCATACTGCCGCAAACCCGATGCAGCCGACCGCAGTGAGATTGTTCACCCCGGTACCGACCAGCAGCTGCGCCGGCAACAGGATCAGCGACGCGGCGGTGGCCTGCAGGAACAACGATTCCAGCACCGTCAGCGGGATCTTCCAGCGCTGCATCAGCACGTTGTAGGCGGCAAAGGCCAACGCACCGATCAGCATGATCGCATCACCGCGGTTCACGCCCTGAGCGGCCAATCGTGCCAGGTCGCCCTGCGAGACCACCGCCACCACCCCGACAGTGGAAATCACCGCACCGGCAATGGAGGTACCGCGCACCGGATGGCCCATGAACACGCGTGACAACGCCAATGCGAGCAGTGGAATCAATGCCTGGATCACGCCCATGTTGGTGGCCGAGGTGAAGTGCGCCGCATAGTACGCAAGGCACTGGTACATCACCCCGCCCAGGCACCCCAGCAGCAGGAAGCGGCCAAGGTTGGCACGCACGGTCTGCAGGTTGTTGCGCAGCCGCGGCAGCGCGAAGGGCAACAGGACAATGGCCGCCACCAGCCAGCGGAAGAAACCAATATCGATGGGACCGACCGCGCCCGAGGCCAGCTTGGTCACGATGGTATTCGCGCCCCACAGCAGGCAGGCAAGGATTGGGAAGAGGTAGTTCAAGAGCGTGGGTGTACGTGGGGGAATGGCCAGCGTACGCTTGGCGCATATCGAGGACATCCTGAAAATGCGTCACTCCGACCCCGGGTTGCGGCAACCGATGGAGCCCATCCCCACCTTCCGCCAGCTGCCCGGTCCGGTCTACTTCCGGCAGGGTGCGATGGAGCCCACCGACTGGGGCACGCACAGCCATCCTTGGGGCCAGTTCAACTTCGTCGCACAAGGGGTGATGGAGATGAAGATCGACGGCGAGTGGATGGTGTCCCCGCCCCATTACGCGATCTGGATCCCACCGGGAATGCCCCACTATTCGCGCAACCGGTCGCGGTTGGCCTATCGCTCGGCCTACCTGTCGCCGGCGTTGTCACGCCGCCTGCCCGAGCGTTGCAGTGCGCTGGAAGTCAGCCCATTGCTGCGCGAGCTGCTGCACGAGCTGGCGCGACAGGGCGTGACCGATCCGCGGACGCCGGCCCAGCGGCGCATGGCCGCCGTGGTGATCGACCAGATCACCCACGCCGCAGTGCTGCCCAGCTTCCTGCCGATCGCCAGCAGCGATGCCCTGAAACAGGTGATGGCGTACATCGAGAAGCACCTGTCCGCAGCCGAGTCGGTCGCCGATATCGCGCAGCGGCATCATATGAGCGTACGCAAGCTGGAGCGCATGGCACGCAGCGAGCTGGGCATGTCACTCGGTGACTGGCGCGGTCGGGTGAAGTTCGTGCGTGCCACCGAAGCGCTGTGCACACGCCGACCGATCAGCCGGATTGCCGAGGAGCTGGGCTACTCCGGCGTCAGCGCCTTCGCAGAGATGTTCAAGCGGCACGCGCACTGCACGCCGGACCAGTACCGGAAACTGCATCGGGCGGGGTGAAGAGCGCATCGAGGGATGTCGATTTCCGCCCTCGTCGTTCGTCGGAACAGAAGAGACAGGCCTTCCCGCCTGCAGGAGCGCCGCGATGTCCCCCATCCTCACCGCCTTTGCCACCTCCCCCGACCGCGGCCAGGGCCTGGCCCGTGACATGCGCGTGCGCTGGGCGCTGGAGGAACTGGGCGTGCCCTATGACGTGCAGCTGCTGACCTTCGCCGAAATGAAGCAACCTGCCCACCTGGCGCGGAATCCCTTCGGACAGATTCCCACCTGGCAGGAGGGCGACCAGGTCCTGTTCGAATCCGGCGCGATCGTCCTGCACCTGGCCGAACAGCATGCCGGCCTGCTCCCCGTCGGTCCGGATGCGCGAATGCGCGCAGTCATGTGGGTGTTCGCCGCGTTGAATACGGTGGAGCCACCCATCGTCGAGCGCTCGATGGCCTGGGTGCTGGAGCGCGAACAGCCCTGGTATGCACAGCGATTGGTGATGCTGGACGAGCGCGTGCGGATGCGTCTCTCACAACTGTCCGCGTGGTTGGGCGCGGCGGCGTGGCTGGACGGCGGGTTCAGCGTGGGCGACCTGATGATGGTCTCGGTGCTGCTGCGCCTGAAGAGCAGCGGCCTGCTCGACGAGTACCCGCTGCTGGTGGCCTATGTGGCACGGGCGACGCAGCGTCCCGCCTATCAGCGCGCGTTTGCTGCGCAGTTGGCGGTATTCCAGAACGGGTAGTTCCACGCCATGGGTGGAAACACTCAGCGCAGGCTGCGCCGGCAGGCGGCCTGCACCAGCATCAGCTGCGCTACCAGGATCAGCATCGCGCCGCCTGACAGCAGCCACGGGTCGATGTACCACTGCGCGTTGAAACTGAAATCACCGGCGGAAATGCGCTTCCAGCCATTGAAGTGCTGCATCGCTGCAACCACGAACGCGAAGCCGCCCGCTGTGTACGACAACCAGGGCACGATGAGGCTCCCCGGCCGCGCGAACAATGTCAGCACGCCCAGCACACCGATGACAGTGCGTTGTACGCGGCAGTATGGGCAGACATAGGCCATCCCGCTCCACTCCACCGCCCAGGCCAACAGGCTGACCAGCACGGCCACGCCTGCGGCTGTGTACAGGACTTTCGGCGTGATCGTCATGCCACCCTCGTGTGCCATCCGGTGCTCCTTGGTTGAAAGACCCGGGCAGGGTAGCAGTGCTGCAGCCTCATCCCTTCTTGATGACAGTCCGCTTGCCGATGGTGCTGGTCCTGCCAGCGGTCGGCCTGGCCAAGCCAGGAATCAGGAAATCGGTGGCCTTGTGGCCCATCGACACCTTGGACGCCAGCCAGCGCGGCATGCGCCCGCGACCGGTCCAGGTCAGGCGCTTGTATTCCGGGTCGCGATACTTGGGCGCGACTTTGCCGGATTTACGGCGGGTGGGTTTGCGGGCGGGCGCAGGTGTTTCCGAGGCTTCGCCACCGAAGAGTTCTTCGAGGGTGTAGCCGGCTTCGGCCGCGGCAGCCTTCAACATCCGCCGCACCGCGCTGGCCGGACGGCGGCTGGAAATGAGCTGTTTCCGCTGTTCAGCGGCAACCACCAAGGCGCCCAGCTCCCGAAGGCTGAGCGATTCAATATCGATCGTCATGATGGAAAGGTGTCCTGCGGCCGGCCAGCTGTCAAGCCGCCTTGCCCGGTACGTAGACACGGGCTTCACTGCCGGTGGGCTCCGATCGCCTTCGGCAGCCATCTCCGAGGACTTCGACGTGAGCAACTCATCGCATTCGCTCGCCTACCTGCTTGCGCGCATCCTGCTGATGGCGCTGTTCCTGGTGTCCGGCATCGGCAAGCTCGGCGACCTCAACGGTACCCAGGGCTACATGGAGGCGATGGGGGTACCCGGCATCCTGCTGTGGCCTACCATCGCCTTTGAGATCGGCAGCGGCCTGTGCATCCTGCTGGGCTTCCAGACCCGGCTGGTATCGATCGTGCTGGCAGGCTTCAGCCTGGTCACCGCCTTCATCTTCCACCACAACGTTGCCGACCCGACCCAGCAGATCATGTTCCTGAAGAACCTGGGGCTGGCCGGTGGCTTCCTGCTGCTGGCCTGCACCGGGGCGGGGCGTTACAGCATCGATGGGCGTGGGCGGCGCGGATGAGCACGCGGCATGCCGCCATCATCCCCGGCCCACGGGCTGGACGCGCTGCAGACGCAGGTTGCGCCATGTCGGCTGGGAGCTGCGGAAATCCACCGCTTCGCCATCGCTGGTGAACAGCAGGCCTGGCTCCACTTCAGTGACCAGGCGGATGCCATCGATGTACAGCCAGCCCTGTCGCTGCTCCAGCACAACGGACATCGACGGTTTCCCCCATTGGTCGATGCGATAGCGCCCCAGCCAGGGTCGCCAATGGGACGCCTGCGGCCCTGTGGCCCCATCGATGGGATCGTTCTGGTCCAGGCCATCCTCGCCGTTCGTACATTCCAGGTGCGCAGGCAGCCTCTCCGTCGCCGCATGGTAACGGTACGTCGCAACCTCTCCATCGGTGTCCGCGGTGAACAGCTGGTCGTCGTCGATGGCCGCAAACCGTCTGCCCACAGCTTGCGCCCCACGATGCAGTTGCAGTTCACCGCTTCCGGCAACCACGATCTTCGCCTTGCCGCTGCGCCCTATCCAGTCTCCCGCCATCCGCTGGATCTGGTCCTGGTTCAACCTGATCGGCGCCAGGGACGATAGCGGCACACGCGGCTGACGGGGCCCGAAACGCGCCGACAGCAATTGGTCGAGCAGACGCTCGCCGATGCCGTACCCCGCGGACGTCGCGCGGTTGAACATCGCGGCGAATCCAGCGTTGGCCTGCCTGCAGTAGGTGAACACGCACCCGAATCCGAAGCCTCCGCCGCGATGGTGCAGCAGCCGCACCGGTGTACTACCGTAGAGGCGTTCGCTGCGCATTACGCCGAGCCCGTAGTCACCGCCCAGGCCGAAGCCATGCATCTCGTCCCAGAGATGGGGCTCGAGCAGCTGCTGCGCGCCGGTTTGGCCGCCACCGAGCAGGAAGCCAAGATACTTCGCCATGTCGGCAGCACTGGTCCAGACGCCTCCCGACACCACCAGCGGCGTCACCGGCGGCACCTGCGCATGGCCTTCCTGGGTTCCCAGTGCCCGACCCTTGCTTGCCAGGTAGACCGACGCATCGGCCGTACTGTCGTGCATTCCCAGTGGCTCGAAGATCCGGCGCTGCAGCCAGGCCGGATAGCCGATGCCCGCAACCTGCTCAAGGACATGACCGGCAAGGTCGAAGCCCAGGTTGGAATAGCGATAGCGCGTACCCACCGGAAAGCGCAGCCATGTCTGCGAGATGCTGCGGACGTGCGCATCAAAGCTCGGTGACGCCGGTTCGTAATTGTTGCCCAGCGGCGCCTCGTGCGTGAATCCCGCGCGGTTGGCAAGCAGCAGGCGCAGGGTGATGCGCTCCTGCGGGGAATGCTCGAAGCGACTGCGCACGGTGAACGACGGCAGATAGCGGGCAATGGGCGCATCCAGATCAAGAATGCCGTCCTGCACGGCCAACAGCACCGCCACCGCCGCGAAATTCTTCGAGGTGGACTGGATGCTGAACATCGTGCTGGCGTCCGCGGCCGCGCTACCCTGGCCTGATACGTGACCGAAGCCTTCAGTCCAGCGCACCTGCCCGCCTTCGACCAGGCAGACGGCAGCGGCACCGATGCCGCTGCCTTGCATGGCCGAGCGGATCACGCCGCGCTCCGCTTCGATCAGGTTCCCGGTGGTGACGGTGGGCTGCGCCGCCGTGGCAACACCGGTGGGCATGAGCGTGGCCGCCGGAACAGCCGCGACATTGGCCAGGAAGGCGCGACGACTGAGCGTACCAGGCATCAGATCACTCCACTTCGGGATGCCGCCATCTTCCCGCCAGCAGAAATGGCGGGGCATGTGTCATTCGGCACAGAGTGCGGTGATCGACGGTGCTGCGCCTTCGCCGGCCGAGCAGGCCTCAGCTCGGAGGGTCCGGCAAGCGGATTCCCTGCGCCGAAACAAAGGCGCGGGACTCGCTCCAATAGGCCTGTGGCGGTTCCCGCAACTCTGGTCGCGCCCAGTAATCGTCGCCATGCAATTCGCTCATCACATGACGCCAGCCATCACGCGGATCATGAACCTGAAATCGACCGCGATGATGGCGCGGATGATACGTGTAGTGGCCGAGCGCCTCCTGGCGCGCTTCATCCGGCGAACGACCTGTCTGATGGACCAGCGTCCATGCACGCATGTGGCGCGCATGCGCGAGCGCGCCAAGGTACTCGTCCTCATCCAGCAGTGGGACCCGCTCACCGCGGGCCAGGCACAGTGCGTCCGATTCGGCTTCATAGTCCAGCGATGGCTGCGCCAGTTCCGGGCGCCGGTGCCAATAACCTTCCCCTTCCACCTGCAGCATCGCCCAATGCCAGGGCTCGTCGTGGAAGATCAGCGCGTGCTCGTAATCGCGGCCGGGGCTCTGGTCGGGATAGCGTTGGCGTGCCTGTTCAAGTGCCAGCGCCTCGGGCACCTGTCCATAGTGGACCAGGCACCAGGCAAACAGGTGCCGGCTGTCTTCGATTTCGTTGGTGAAGTCTTCCACCGGCGTATCGGTGCTGGCCATGGTCGATCCCTGTGTGCGGATCAGATGGTACCGACGCTGCAGGTCGCGCTGGGGAGCGATGAGACCTGCGACCGGTCAGGCGAGGTCGGTTGGTGGGCCCACCAGGATTCGAACCTGGAACCAAGGGATTATGAGTCCCCTGCTCTAACCGTTGAGCTATAGGCCCGGCGCAGCGTCACAGTGTAGTGGAGGCCGCGCTCGATCGGCTACCCGGCAGCAGCAAGAGCCTCAGCCACATGCCCCAACC
The DNA here is from genome assembly GCF_059367915.1 of Stenotrophomonas sp. YJH_SMC_19. NCBI lineage: Bacteria > Pseudomonadati > Pseudomonadota > Gammaproteobacteria > Lysobacterales > Lysobacteraceae > Stenotrophomonas > Stenotrophomonas sp. YJH_SMC_19. The sequence continues at coordinate 115,918 of NZ_JCAFRI010000006.1, read as the reverse complement.
GCGTCTCCGCCACGTCCGCAAACCACACCTGCCGCCGCAGGTGCGCGTGGAACAGCGCCACAGTCCTCCTGGTCTCTTCCAGCCCCTTCTGGTTGTCCGCCGCCGAAGCCAGCAAAATCCAGCACCAGACTGCGTCAGCAACGCCAGCGTCGCTCTTCGGGCGAATCCCAGTGAATCCTCGCGCTCGTCGCGCATCACATCTTCCCAATCCAATAGCGGCGCAAACGCGTAGCCGTTGAGAAGACCTGCTGGATACGTCATCGCAAACAGCAGCTGGCTCGACTCTACGGAAAGCACACACACCCCAAAAAGAAAAACCCCGCACCAGGCGGGGTTCCTCTCAACGCTTCAACAGCCGCTGGAAATCAATCGATATCCAGGAAGCTGCGCAGCTGCTCCGAGCGGCTCGGGTGACGCAGCTTGCGCAGGGCCTTCGCTTCGATCTGGCGGATGCGCTCGCGGGTCACGTCGAACTGCTTGCCAACCTCTTCCAGCGTGTGGTCGGTGTTCATGTCGATGCCGAAGCGCATGCGCAGCACCTTGGCTTCCCTCGGGGTGAGGCCGGCCAGCACGTCGCGCACGGTTTCAGACAGATTGATGTTGGTGGTGTTCTCGATCGGGGACTCCACGTTGGTGTCCTCGATGAAGTCGCCCAGATGGGAATCCTCGTCGTCGCCGATCGGGGTTTCCATCGAGATCGGCTCCTTGGCGATCTTCATCACCTTGCGGATCTTGTCTTCCGGCATGTCCATTTCCTTGGCCAGCTCCTCCGGCGTGGCCTCGCGGCCGTACTGCTGAAGCATCTGGCGGGAAATGCGGTTCAACTTGTTGATCGTCTCGATCATGTGCACCGGAATCCGGATGGTGCGTGCCTGGTCGGCGATCGAGCGGGTGATCGCCTGGCGGATCCACCAGGTGGCGTAGGTCGAGAACTTGTAACCGCGGCGGTACTCGAACTTGTCCACGGCCTTCATCAGGCCGATGTTGCCTTCCTGGATCAGGTCGAGGAACTGCAGGCCACGGTTGGTGTACTTCTTGGCGATGGAGATGACCAGGCGCAGGTTGGCCTCGACCATTTCCTTCTTGGCCTTGCGCGCCTTGGCTTCACCGTAGGCCATGGCACGGCTGATTTCCTTCAGCTCTTCCAGGTCCAGCTGGGTCAGCGTCTCGATGTCGATCGTCGCCTGCTGTTCGGCAATGATCTGGTCCTTCACTTCGCGCAGCGCCGAGGACCACTTCTGCTTGCGCTTCAGTGCGTCTTCCACCCACTCCAGGTTGGTCTGGTTGCCTTCCCAGGAACGGATGAAGTCCTTGCGCGGCATGCGGGCGGTAACGGTAGCCAGGTTCAGCACGCGGCGCTCATGGGCCTTGATCGATGCCATGGTGTCGCGCAGCTGCTTGGTCAGCACGTCGGTCAGCGGCAGCGGCAGCTTCAGGGTGACGAACACCGCCGACATTTCTTCGCGCAGGCGCGGCAGGTTCTTCTTGTCGCCCTTGGTCGCGGCCTTCTTGAAGGCGTTGAAGGCATCGCTCAGCGCCTGCATGCGCGCGGCGACTTCCTCCGGATCCGGACCGGTCGGTGCGGCTTCTTCATCGCCACCGTCGACATCGTCGTCCTCGTCCTCGTCGCCTTCGGCGTCCGCATCGCCGCTGTCATCGGCAGCGACCGCCGGCGGCGCCGGCTCTTCGTCGACCAGGTCGTTGAAGCCGACGATCACTTCGGCCAGGCGCTTCTTGCCTTCCTTGTGGGCTTCGTAGTCGTTCAGCAGCGACTCGACCGAAACCGGGAACTGGCCCAGGGCCGCCTGGACCTGCGAAAGGCCTTCCTCGATGCGCTTGGCGATGGCGATTTCGCCTTCGCGGGTCAGCAGCTCGACGGTGCCCATTTCGCGCATGTACATGCGCACCGGGTCGGTGGTACGGCCACCTTCGGTGTCGAGCGCGCTCAGCGCGGCGGCAGCTTCTTCAGCCGCGGTGTCATCGACTTCGCGGTTGCCGGTGTTGCCATCGTTGAGAAGCAGGGTTTCCACATCCGGCGCAACTTCATGGACATCGATGCCCATGCCGTTGATCATGCCGATGATGTCTTCGATCTGTTCCGGGTCGACCATGTCGTCCGGCAGATGGTCATTGACTTCGGCGTAGGTCAGGTAGCCCTGTTCCAGGCCCTTGCTGATCAGTTGCTTGATTTCGGATTGGGCAGGACGTTCGTTGGCCATGTAGTGCTCGCGCCACCGGCAGGGAGAAATAGGGAACGTAGCATTATACCAGCCCGGGGCCCTGCCTGCCGGGCGGTGGTCCCGCAGGCTCAGGGCCGGAGAAGGAAGGTCACGGGACCGTCATTGACCAGGCTGACGACCATATGGGCACCAAATCGGCCCGTTTCCACCCCTGGCGCGTGATTTTCACGACAGATCTCAACAAAACGGTTGAACCCGCGTTCAGCCTCTTCCGGCGGCGCGGCCGTGGTGAAGCTCGGCCGCATGCCCGAACGGGTGTCGGCGGCCAGGGTGAACTGGCTGACCAGCAGCAGGCCGCCGCCGGTATCGCGCAGCGAGCGGTTCATCTTCCCGGCCTCGTCGGCGAATACCCGGTAGCCCAGCAGGCGCTCGGCCATCCGCCGCAACTGGGCCTCGGTATCGCCCGGCTCCATGCCGACCAGGGCCAACAGGCCAGGGCCGATCTGCCCCACGGCCTCATCGTCGACATGGACGGCGGCCTGGCTGACACGCTGGATCAGGACGAGCATCGTGGGCTTCCAATGAACAGGGCCGGCCACGATAGCAGCGCCCTTGGCTAAACTGGCGCCGATGAATCCGCAACGCAAAGCCCGGCTGGTCTACCGCGCCACCACCCTGTTCGCCCGCCTGCCCTGGCCGCTGCTGCGGGCGTTCGCGCGCGCCCTGGCGTGGGCGTGGATCGCCCTCAATGCCCGTGAGAGCCGCGTCACCCGGCGCAACCTGGAACTGGCCTACCCGGAGCTGGATGGCGCCGCGCGCGACCGCCTGCACCGTGATCTGCTGCGCTCCACCGCGCTGCAGGCCATCGAAACCCTGCGGCTGTGGAGCCAGGCGCCGGCCGACAACCTGCGCCGGCACCTGAAGCAGCGCCATGGCGAGGCCCTGTACGACGCCGCCCTGGCCAGCGGCAAGGGCGTGATCGTGGCCGCGCCACACTTCGGCAACTGGGAGCTGCTGAACCAGTGGCTGGCCTCGCGCGGGCAGATCGCCATCGTCTACAAGCCGCCGGAGGACGAGGCCAGCGATGCCTTCCTGCAGCTGGTGCGCGGCGGCCAGAACGTACAGCAGGTGCGCGCCGAAGGCCCGGCCGTGCGCCAGCTGTTCAAGGTGCTCAAGGACGGCGGCGCCACCGGCATCCTGCCCGACCAGCAGCCCAAGGCCGGCGACGGCGTGTTCGTGCCGTTCTTCGGCGTGCAGGCGCTGACCATGACCCTGGTCAACCGGCTGGCCGAACGCACGGGTGCCACCGTGCTCTATGGCTGGTGCGAACGCATCGGGCCGGACATGGAGTTCGCGCTGCACATCGAGCCGACCGACCCGGCCGTGGCCGATCCGGACCCGCTGGTGGCGGCCACCGCCCTCAACGCCGGCATCGAACGCATCGCCCGCCGCGACCCGGCGCAGTACCAGTGGACCTACAAGCGCTATACGCTGCGGCCACCGGGCAGTAGCGAGGAAGACCCGTACGCAACTGAGGAACACCCCCACTGACGGCCGCCTGCGACCACTGGCCGCACCACGTTGAATACGACGCCGGCGCCCCCATAGAGACTGCGATGTCCGCCTCCCCCGGTCCTGCCATGCCTGCTGCTTCTTCCCTGTTCGGCGATCCGGCCGCGATCCGCTGCGAACGCGCGGTGGCCGAACTGCGCGCCGGTCGCCCGGTGCTGCTCCACGATGGCCAGGGCCAGCGCCTGGCGGTGATCGCGCTGGACAGCGCCACGACCAGCAGCTTCGCCGCCTTCGCCGCTGCCGCCCGCGAGCGCCATTACCTGTTCCTGACCGCCACCCGCGCCCGCGTGCTCGGCGTGGAGGCACCACAGGGCGCGCGCCTGCCGCTGAGCGGCGTGGCCTTCGAGGCCCTGCCCTCGCTGGGCTACCTGCGCGAACCCGGGCCGATGCCCGAAAGCTGGAGCGCCGGCGACGCCTTCGATGCCGGCGCGGTGGAGCTTGCCCGCCTGGGTCTGCTGCTGCCAGCGATGGTCGCGGTGCGCCTGGACGTCGATGACCACACTTTCGACGGTGCGGCCGAGGTGGCCCTGTGCGACCTGGCCGAAGGCGCAGCACATGCGGCCCACGACTACGAACTGGTGGCGCGTTCGCCGGTTCCGCTGCGCGACGTCGGCATGACCACCTTTGCAGTCTTCCGCGGCGGCGTGGCGCAGCGCGACCAGGTCGCGATCATCGTCGGCGAGCCGGACCTGTCGGCAGTGGTGCCGGTACGCGTGCATTCTTCGTGCCTGACCGGCGATCTGTTCGGTTCACTCAAGTGCGACTGCGGCGACCAGCTGCGGCGTGGCCTGCGCAAGCTGAAGGACCTGGGCGGTGGCGTGCTGCTGTACCTGGACCAAGAAGGCCGCGGCACCGGCATCGCCGCCAAGATGCGCGCCTATGGCTACCAGCACGACGGCCTGGATACCATCGACGCCGATGCGCAGCTGGGCTTCGGTGCCGACGAGCGGCGCTACGGCAGCGCGGTGGCGATGCTGCGTGGCCTGGGCATTTCGCGCGTGGCGCTGCTCAGCAACAACCCGACCAAGGCACAGCGCCTGCGCAATGCCGGTATCGAAGTGCTGGACTGCATTCCGGTCACCGGCGAGATCACTGCCGAGAACGAGAACTACCTGCGCACCAAGGCCGACCGTGCCGGCCACCTGCTGGATGTCGATGCGCTGATCCAGGCTGCCCAGTAACGCAGCCGACCTGCTACCGTCTGCGCGGTGCGGCCACGGCCGCTACCGCCCGCCCTGCTGCCTGACGGAGCCCGCGTGACCGACGCCACGATTCCTGCACCACCCGCCACCGACTGGCAGTCACTGCCGCAGCGCGCAGCCCGCCTGGCCGCACTGGAAGGTGCCTTTGGCGGCCTGTTCGTCCCGGGCCTGCCACTGGCGGCGGCGGCGTGGTTCTTCGATCTGCCCGGTGGCCTGTGGACCGCTGCAGCCGGGCTGCTGATGGGTGTGGCTTTTGGTGCGTGGCTGGGCCGTCGACGCCTGGTCCGCACCCGTTGGCGGCTGGACGCACAGGGTCTGGGCCTGCGCCGCGACCTCATGTGGCAGCTGGAGACGCGCATCCCGCTTTCGCGAGTGCAGCATCTCGATCTGCGCCGGGGCCCGCTGGAGCGCCGTGCCGGCCTGGCCACGCTGATCGTGCACACCGCCGGCACCCGCATGAGCGCGGTGACCGTGAGCGGCCTGGACGAGGCGGATGCCGAGCGCCTGCGCGACACCCTGTCCCACCAGCTCGACCAGGACGCCGACGCCCTGTGAGCCTGCCGCCGCCCCTGCCTGCACCGCCGCCCGCCGGTACCGAGGACCACCGCCTGCACCCGTGGTCGTGGCTGTTCGTGCTGCTGATGCAGCTGCGCCACTACTTCCTGCCACTGGTCGCGCTGCTGGTGTTCGGCCAGCGCGGCGACCGCGATCCGATGTGGGCGCAGCTGATTCCGCTGACGGCAATTGCCGCCCTGGTCCTGGTGTCGGTGCTGCAGTACCTCAGCTACCGCTACCGCATCGGCAGCGATGCGATCACCGTGCGCAGTGGCCTGTTGGCGCGCAACCGCCGCGAGATCCCGTTCGCCCGCATCCACAACGTGGAAGTGCGACAGAACCCGCTGCACCGCCTGTTCGGCGTGGCCGAGCTGCGCCTGGAATCGGCCGGCGGTGTGCGCCCTGAAGCGGAGATGCGGGTGCTGAAGCTGGACCAGGCACTGGCGCTGGAACGGCTGGTCCGCCAGCGCGGGCAGGCGCCGCAGGCCAACGACGCCGTCGATGCGCCGCCCGTTGCCGACGTCGACAGCGAACGCGTACTGCTGCGACTGTCCAGCTGGGACGTGGTGCGCATGGGACTGCTCTCCAACCGCGGCTGGGCACTGGCAGTCGCCGCGTTCGGCGTCCTGTTCCAGACAGTGCCGCGGCCGGTGATGGACGATGCCATCCAGCGCGGCGGCCGCGAGGCCTTCGGCTATGCCAGCCACCTGCATCCCGGCGTGACCGGCGCGTTGCTGCTAGCGGCGGCGGCCCTGCTGCTGGGCTGGCTGGCGCTGCGCGTGCTGTCAGTGGTGCTGACCCTGTTGCGTTACCACGGCTTCACCCTCGTCGAGCAGGACCGCCGCCTGACGGTGTCGGCCGGGATGCTCAGCCGCACCCGCAGCAGCGTGGCACGTCGCCGCATCCAGGCCTGGACGCTGCGCGAAGGCACCCTGCAGCGCTGGTTCGGGCTGCGCCAGCTGCGCATCGACAGTGCCGCCGGTGGCCCTTCGCGTGATGAGGACCGCGCCCTGCGCGAACTGGCGCCGCTGGCAACCCGCGAGCATTGCACGCAACTGGTGCAGCACCTGCTCCCCCAGCTGCACTGGCCACCGGCGCAATGGCAGTCCATCCCGCAGCGTGGCTGGTGGCGGCTGTGCCTGGGCGCGCTGCTGCTGGTGCCGCTGCTGGCCGCCGCCGCGTACTGGCGCTGGGGTCCGTGGGGCCTGGTCGTGCTGGCCTGGCTGCCGGTCGCGTTGTTGGTCGCACACCGGCAGATGGCACGCATGGGCTGGTATCTGGACGAGCACTATGTGGCCGTGCGCGGCGGCTGGTGGAAACGCTGGTGGCGCTGGGCCGAGCTGGACAAGGTGCAGGGCCTGCGCCTGCAGCGTTCACCGCTGGACAAGGTGCTGGGCACCAGCAGCCTGCAACTTGATACCGCCGGTGCGCATGGCGACGTGGCACTCACCCTGCACCATCTGCCGCAGGCACAGGCACAGCAGGCGATGGATCAACTGGCGGCCGCGCTGGCGCGGCGCAAACTGCGCTGGTGATGCGGGGTCTGATCCCGGCCTGAATCAGGTCGTGCCGGCCGCTGGCCGGCAACTGCACATCCCCCGGTTTGCCGGCCAGCGGCCGGCACTACCGCGAGCAGGGTCAGCGAGGCATCATCGCTGCGAGGGGCCCCAATAGCCCAGGTCCCTTCGGATCTGCAGATCGCGCACCCAGCTGCCGAGAGGCTTGCGGCGCAGCGCACCCATTTCACCGGACAGGAAATCCTCGGTGGCCGCGATTACCCGCTCGCTGGACAGGCCGTCGCGGTACGGATGGATGGCATCGGCGTAACGCACGATTTCCGCCTGCAGCGCGGCGTCCGGATGCAGCGCGCGCTGCAGCATCGCCGGCAGCTGTGCCGGGTCGTCGAAATCAATCATGTGCGGCTTCGGCACGCGGTTGCGGAAGGTCACCACCGGCTTGTGCTGGACGATGAACTCCGAAACGATCGACGAGGTGTCCGACACCAGCACATCGGCGGCGCGCTGCGCGGCCATCACCTGCTCCGGCTCGATGAAGCGGGCATTGGCACCGGCCAGCGCGCGGTAGCGCTCGAACAGTTCCGGCGGACATTTGGGATGCAGGGTCAGCAGCCAGTAACGTCCACCGGCAGCGATATCGGCGGCGATCTGCGCATGCAGGTGCGGTGCCGCACTCAGCCGCTCGGTGAAGGTGGAACCAAACAGGATCACCGGGCGATCGCCGGCCGGCGCGCGCAGTGCGGCGCTCTCGCCACCGTCATCGCGGAACAACGGGTCCAGCTTAGGCCAGCCGGTCTCGGCCACCGCGAAGTGGCCCTGCTGGGCCGCGATCTCGCGGAACGGTGTCGTGGTGGCCGGCCCCTGCGTGCAGTACAGGTCGAACATGCCGCGCACCCGGAAGTGGCCGCGCGCGCTGTCGCGCTTTTCCACGTTGAAGCCATGGAACAGCTGCACCTTGGCCCCCGAAAGGAAGGTCGGCACCCAGTTGGCCGCGCTGAACACCGCCCGCGGGCGCATTGCCAGGGCCTGCTTCAGGCCGACGTTGGCCACCCCCGGCAGGCTGCTGCCGGCCGCGCCGCCTTCGAACCAGGCCGCAACCTCCTGCCCGGACGCGTGCAACGCCTGCGCCAACGGGGCGAGAATAGGCAGCGCATAGCGCTCCGTCGCAAACAACAGGTACCCGGCCATCATGTCCTCCACGACCGCTCCCATCGAACGGCCTCGCATCTCGGCGTGCATTATCGCGTTCAACGAGGCCGGGCGCATCGGCGACTGCCTGGCCTCGCTGGCCTTCTGCGATGAGATCGTGGTGGTGGACTCGCAGTCCACCGATGCGACCGTGGCCATCGCCGAGGCTGCCGGTGCCCGCGTGCTGCAGCGTCGGTTCGAGGGCTTCCGCAGCCAGAAGGCGTTCTGCGTCGAGCAGGCCAGCCACGACTGGGTACTGTGCCTGGATGCCGACGAGCGCATCAGCCCCGAGCTGCGTGCGGCCATCGAACAGGCCCGTGACGGCGGCTTCGCCGGCCACGCCGGCTACCGCTTCGCCCGCCTGTCTGAGTACTTTGGCAGGTTCCTGCGCCACGGCAATGCCTACCCGGACCGGGTGATGCGCCTGTTCGACCGCCGCCAGGGCGGCTGGCGCGGCAAGCGCGAGATCCACGAGGCGGCCAGCGTCGACGGCAGCGTCGGCACCCTGCGCGGCGATCTCATCCACTATCCCTATCGATCGTTGCAGCAGCAGCTGGCCAAGACCGAGAAGTATGCGCGGATGATGGCCGAGCACGAGTTCGCGCGTGGCAAGCGCGCCACGCTGGGCAAGCTGGTGCTGGCGCCGGCCTGGCGGTTCTGGCGTGGCTTCCTGTTCCGCGGCGGCTTCCGCGACGGATGGCACGGCCTGGTCTATGCCTATGTGCGTGCCAACTACGTACGGCAGAAGACCATCATGCTGTGGATGCTGGGCAACGGCCAGGCGGTGGCCGATCCTCCAGCCCCTGAGGAACGGCCCTGAGCCGGCTGTGTCACACTTGCCGCGCGTTGCCTGAAGATCCCCCATGAAAATCCTGTACACCAACTTCCACTATGGCGACGGTGGCGGCCACACCACGTACATCGTGTCCCTGGCGCGCGCCCTGCATGGCCAGCACACGGTCCATGTCGCAGCCCCCGCCGACAGCCGCCTGCTGCGCACGGTGGCCGAGGAAGGAATCGCCACCCCGCTGCCGATGGCCTTTGGCAGCGGCCTGCCGACCTTGCCACGACAACTGGCCGAACAGCATGCGCTGCGCCGGCTGGTGCGGGACGAGGGCATCGACCTGGTTCACGTCAACGGTGCTCGTGATCACCGCTTCGTGATGCAGGGACTGCTCGGCATGCGCCGCCCGCCGATCATCCTGACCAAGCACAACAGCAAGCCCACCCGTACGCTTGGCAATGCCTTCAGGGCCCGCTGGGCCACCGACCGCGTGATTGCGGTTTCGGCACACACCGGGCGCCTGCTGGAGCAGGGCCCGTACCGGCGCTGCCCGATCGATGTGGTCCGCAACGGCGTCGACCTGGACCGCTTCGCGCCGCTGCCGGTCGACGCCGGCCAGGCAATGCGGCAGCAATGGACGCAGGATCCGGATGCGCTGCTGCTGGTCAGCAACGCCGGCACCGATGACTACAAGGGCTGGATCGACCTTGCGCAGGCCATTGCCCTGCTCCCCGACGCGATCCGGCCGCACGTACACATGGCGGTCGCAGGTCACCTGCCCAACGCGCAGCAACGCGCGCAGGTGCAGGCCCTCGGCGATGTCGCCGCGCAGGTCCACTTCACCGGACTGCTGGCCGATACGCGCCCACTGATCGCCGCCGGCGATGTCGGCTTCGTGCTGTCCAACGACATCGAGACAATTTCCTTCGCCTGCCGCGAAATGATGGCCAGCGCCAGGCCGATGCTGGTCAGCGACTACGCGGGGCTGCCGGAAAACATCGAGCAGGGAGTCGACGGCTGGGTCGTGCCCACCCGCAACGTGGCCGCCATCGCCGCACAGGTGCAGGCGATGTATGAACAACGCCAGGCGCTGCCGGCGATGGGCATGGCCGCCCGCCGCCATGCAGAGCGTGAGTTCGGCCTGCAGACCTTCGCCGGGGCGACCCTGGCCAGCTACGAAGCGGTGCTGGCCTCAGCCTGATCTGACCGGCGCGGCTCGGACAGGGCCAGCAGCAGGGCAACCCAGGCGGCATAGAACGAGGCGGTCCGCATGTCACGCAGCATCATTTCGGTAACCCCGAAGACGGCGAATGCCACGCAGATGCTCAACCCTGCCGCGGCATGCAACCGCGACCGTTCGTCGCCACGCCACAGGCGTGGCACGAACACCAGCGCCGGGGCCACGTACACCAGCACCAGGCCAAGTCCCCCCAGCACGCCGTAGGTGGCCAGGAAATACAGCAGGTCGTTGTGGGTCTCGCCGAAATCACGCGCGACCATCGCCGACACCTTTCCCTGTCCGGCAAGTCGTTCCAGTTCCTGGCGGAAGCGGTCGCCGCCACCGACACCGAACACCGGCTGCTCGCGGATCATGTAGCCAGCCGCGGTCCACAACTGAAGGCGGATGCAGACCGAGGTATCTGTCAGGTGGTCGGCACTGCAATCGCCATACTCGCTCACGCCCGCATCGATGCGATCGCGCAACGCACCATCATGGGTGGCGACGATGCCGACGCCGGCCGCGAGTACCAGGCCCAGCAGGATCTTCATCCGGCCAAGCCGGCGCCCCATCACCAGCAGGCCGATCAGCAGGAAGCAGGGAATCGCCAGCAGGCCACCGCGGGTCTGCGTCCACAGGAATGCGACCAGGCCAAGGATGCCGGTCAGCAGCTTCAGCGTGGCTTCGATGCGGGTGAAACGGGTCACCGGCAGGCCCAGCGACATCAGGCTCAGCACACCGAACAACAGGGTCAGGTCGCCGTAGGTCACCGCATTGAACTGCTGGGTGGCAGGCCGCACGCCGGTCTCCAGCGCCAACCAGCCAATGATGGCTGCTGCCGACCACACCGCGGGCAGGGTGCCAAGCATCGCCCGCGCAAGGATCCTGCGCGGCACCCGCAGCGCGGCGAACAGGATCAGCAGCATCGACAACAGGCGTGCGGCCTTTTCGACCTCCGATCCCTTCCAGATGCCATGCACGCCCAGGCTGATCAGCACGCCGACCAGCATCACGCCCATGCCGATGCCCATCCACGCATAGCGCCGGGCGGAACCGGGCAGCAGGCGCGGAGCGGCCGAGGGCACCAGCAGCAGGACGATCGACAGCAGGATCGCCAGGTAGAACCCCGCGCTGCCGCCCTCCATGGTGATCATCAGCAGCGTCGGCAACGCCCCCAGCACCACGGCGTAGGCGCCGGCCAGGAAGCCCGTCGTGCGGGAAGTAGGCAAGGAAAGCGGAGTCACGTGGTGCGGTCGGCAGGTCGATGGCGATAGACCGGCACGGTGCCGGGAGCGGCCCTCATTCTAGGACAGAGCAGGCCGCTGGTTGACGCAGACTGGCCATGTCCGTCGCTCATTCGTTCAGTCCGCATCCGGTGGCCCCTGCAGCCGGTACTCGCGCTCGAGCTCCTTCAGGTCAGGCACGCAGGCCCCGGACACCGCCCCGGCGGGAACCAGCCACCAGCGACGGCGGTTGGATATGCCGGCCATCTGCGCCTGCGAACGATCAATGCACTCCTGCATGGCATCGTCATTCACCAGCAACCAGCGATGCCGGGGGGACAAGCGCTGCCAGCGCACGGCCGCCTGCAGCTGTTCATGCCAGCGGTTCTCGAATCCAAAGGTCGCCGCGCGGCGGTCCGCCATCAGCAGATTCTGTTCCTTCCAGGCCACCAGCCCCAGTTCCGCGCCGGGCCCGAGACGCGCGCCGACGTCACGCATCAGACCACGCGCAGAGCTTGAATCATTCAGCAACGGGTAGCCGAACAGGCCGTAAAGCAACCAGGCCACGGCCAGGGTCGATAGCAGCGCCAGGTGGCTTCGACGCCAGCCGGTCACCACCAGGCTCAAGCCACCCCAGAGCCCCATCGCCAGGATCGTCCACGCCAATGCATCGGTCGCGCCCGGCGGCAATCCGCGTCCATGGGCAAGGTTCACCTCGAAGCGCGGATCACCCAGCAACGCGAGCGCCCCGACCAGGCTCAATCCCAGTGCCAGCAACGCGGCAAACCCTCCCAGCACGCGCTGCACATCGCGCCGCTTCAGCAGCCCGGGCAGCAGCGGCGCCAGCGCCAGGCAGAACATCGGCAGCGCCGGCAGGATGTAGACATCGCGCTTGCCCTGGGGAATCGAGAAGAACAGCACGACCAGCAACCACCAGGCCAGCGGCAGCAGGTAGCGAGGGTCACGTCGGCGCAGGCGCCTGCGCCATGCGGGAATCGCCCATGGCAGCACCAGGAACGCCGGGATCCACATCGACGGCATCACGCCGAAAAAGTACCACCACGGCTGGTGATGGTCCCAGGACTGCGTGTAGCGGCGGGCCGTCTGCCGCACCAGGATGTCGTTGATGTAGGCGCGGTACTCGTCCGACCCGGTGCCCAGCGCGGCCAGCAGCATCGGCGCCAGCCACAGCGATACCGCCAGCAGGAAGGCCAGCGGTGCCAGCCAGAAGCGGCCATCGCGCGCGTGCAGGGAAACACGGGGCCACTGCAGGGCTGCAGCGATGGCCGCCGGCACGATCATCAGCAGCGCCAGCATGCCCACGCCCTTGGTGATCACCCCGATACCGGCAAAGAACCAGCCCAGCCACCACCAGCGCCAGGCCGGGCCCAGCAGCAGGTGGCGCAGCAGGCCATAGTTGGCCAGGGTGATGAACAGCACCAGCAGCGGATCGATCTGCGCCTTCTTCGCCTGGAAGGTGAACTGCAGCGCGAACAGCAGTGCCCACCCCGCGCAGAGCCCGACCTGCCGCGTCCACAGCCGGCGCCCCAGATCGACCACGCACCACAGCGTGCCCAATGCGGCCAGCAGCGAGGGCAGCAGGAAGGCCACGCGCCAGTGGCCAACCAGGCCATACAGCGAGGCCTGCCACCACATCAGCATCGGCGGCTTGTCCGAATACAGCTCGGTACCGCGATGCGGGAACAACCAGTAACCGCTGTCGACCATCTGCCTGGCCACCAGCGCGAAGCGTGGTTCGTCAGAGGGCCACGGATCGCGGAGACCGAGCCCGGCCCCCAGCACCAGCAGGGCCACCACCACGAACAACCACGTCTGGCGCGACGCGTGGGTCTTCAGCATGGGACTCGAAACGGCAGCGGGGGTCAGGCTGCTTTTATCAGACGCGCGTAGAAGAAACCGTCAGCATCGTTGTCACCAGGCAGTCGCTGGCGTGCCACGCCTTCGCAATCCACGCCGAACGCATCGCCCAGCGGCTGCGCCACCGCGTCCGGATGCCACTTCAGGAACGCACGCACCTGATCGATGTTCTCGGCGCGCAGGATCGAACAGGTGGCGTACAGCAGCACGCCGCCCGGGCGCAGCATCGACCAGCAGGCTTCCAGCAGGCGCGCCTGCACGCCCACCAGTGCATCGACGTCCTCGGCGCGACGGTGGAACATCACATCCGGCTGGCGGCGGATCACGCCCGTGGCCGAACATGGCGCATCCAGCAGGATCGCGTCGAACGGCACGCCGTCCCACCACGAACCGGGATCGCTGGCATCGGCGACCAGGGTCTGCGCATGCTCGCCCACACCGGTGCGGGTGTAAGTGTCACGTGCCCGGGCCAGACGGCGCGCGTCGATATCCAGCGCCAGCAGGCGCAGGCTCGGGTCACGCTCCAGCAGATGCGCCGATTTGCCGCCCGGTGCCGCGCAGGCATCCAGCACGCGGGCACCGGTCGCGGGTGCCAACGCATCGGCCGCGCATTGCGCCGACAGGTCCTGCACCGACAGTGCACCATCGCCGAAGCCCGGCAGCTGGTTCACGGCAACGGAGGTCGCCAGGCGCAACGCATCGGCGCACAGTGCAGTGGCTTCAGCGGCAATGCCGGCCTCGGCCAGCGTCGCCAGGGCCTTGTCGCGACCGCCGTGCTGGCGGTTGGCACGCAGCCACAAGGGCGCGGGTTGCAGGCTGGCGCTGAAGATCGCTTCGGCCTGCGCCGGCCAGTCGCGCTCGATCGCATCAGCCAACCATTCCGGGAAGGCGTCGCGCGCAGGCTGTTCGGGGAACCCCTCGCGCTGGGCGCGGCGCAGGATCGCGTTGACCAGGCCTGCCTGGCGCTCACGGCCCAGCGCGCGCGCCGCATCGACCGTAGCCGAAAGCGCTGCGTGCGCAGGCAGTTCGAGCACGTCCAGCTGGGCGAAACCGACCATCAGCAGCGTGCGCAGGTCGGCATCGCGCGCCGACAGCGGCTTCTGCATCCAGGCCTGCAAGGCAGCGTCATAGGTGCTGCGACGGCGCAGCACAGCGAAACACAGGGCTTCCAGCAGCGCGCGGTCGCGGCTGTCGGCCAGCTTCGGCAGCGCCCAGGCCAGTTCGGCCTTCAGCGAACGGCCACGGGTGAACACCTGTGCCAGCACGCGTGCGGCCAGCATGCGCGTGGCCGCGCCCGGTGCCGCCTTGGCGACGGAGAAATCGTTCTGCTTGGACACCGCTTATGCCCCCACGCGCAGGTCGCGGCGAGCGTTGAGGTAATCGGCAGCGGTGATCGCCTTGCCGCCTTCACGCTGCAGCACGCGCAGGCGCAGCGCGCCCTGGCCACAGGCAATGTCGATGCCGTCGCGGCCGGCGGCCAGCACGGTGCCCGGCGCCTGGCCGTGGCCTGCCTCCAGTGCCACCGCGCCATGGATGCGCACGCGTTCGCCAGCCAGCGTTGCCTCGGCGATCGGCCACGGATTGAACGCGCGCACGGTACGCGCCAGCGCGTCGGCGTCCTGCGCCCAGTCCAGCCTGGCTTCGGCCTTGTCCAGCTTGTGCGCGTACGTCACGCCCTGTTCCGGCTGCGGTCGCGCGATCGGCTTGATGCCCGCGCGCAGCAGGCCCAGGCCATCGGACAACACCTGGGCACCAAGCTCGGCCAGCTTGTCGTGCAGCTGGCCGCCGGTATCGGTGGCGGCGATCGGCAGCTCCTGGTGCAGCAGCACCGGGCCGGTATCCAGGCCAGCCTCCATCTGCATCAGGCACACCCCGGTCTTCGCGTCACCAGCCTGGATCGCACGCTGGATCGGCGCAGCGCCGCGCCAGCGCGGCAGCAGCGAGGCATGCACGTTCCAGCAACCATGGGTCGGGATGGCCAGTACTGCCTTGGGCAGGATCAGGCCATAGGCCACCACCACCATCAGGTCCGGCTGCAGGTCGCGCAACTGCTGCTGGGCGGCCGCGTCCTTCAGCGACTCCGGCTGGTAGACCGGAATGCCACGGGCCACGGCTTCGAGCTTGACCGGCGAAGGCGCCAGGCCACGGCCTCGGCCGGCCGGGCGATCAGGCTGGGTATAGACGGCCACGACCTCATGGTGGCGCGCAGCCGCGCGCAGCGACGACACCGCGAATTCCGGCGTACCGGCAAAGACAATCCTCATGGCTACCCCACTTGCAGGATGGATTCGTGCAGGAAAGAAAACGGCGCCGTCGGCCGGCGCCGTAGAGCCCGCGCGAGCCGCGCAGGCACGGGCCACCCGAAGGGTGGCCCGGATTGGCGATCACGCCACGTGCTTGCGCTGCTTGGCCAGCTTCTTGCGCACCATCTCGCGCTTGAGCGGCGACAGATAGTCGATGAACAGCTTGCCGTCCAGGTGATCCATCTCGTGCTGGATGCAGGTGGCCAGCACGTCACCAGCCTCCATCTGCTGTTCCTGGCCGTTGCGGTCCAGGTACTTCACGGTGATGGTGTCGGCACGGGTCACGTCGGCGAAGATGCCCGGAACCGACAGGCAGCCCTCCTGGTACACCCGGCCCCCGTCCTTGGCGACGATTTCCGGATTGATGAACACATGCGGTTCATTCTTTTCTTCGCTGACGTCGATGACCATGAAGCGCTTGTGCACGTCCACCTGGGTGGCGGCCAGGCCGATGCCCGGGGCGTCGTACATGGTCAGGAACATGTTGTCGATCAGTTCCTGGAAGGCCGGCGTGGTGACTTCGGCAGCTTCGATCAACGCGGCCTTGGTACGCAGGCGCGGATCGGGGAACTCGAGAATGGGGAGAAGGGCCATGGCTGTTTCCGGATAGGGGGCCGGCACGCCGGCATACGTCGCAGATTCTAGCTCCAACGCTTGCCTTGCGCCCCGGTTTCTGGACTATAGTGCGCGGACCTGTTGGGGAATCAGGGCTTCACACCTATGTTGCTTCGTTTTCGTACGGTCGTCGCCGCGGCGATGCTGACCGTGGCTGCCTATGCTACCGCCGTGGAAGTGAATGGCGGGCACCCGGACACCTATGTGGTCCGAAAAGGGGATACGTTGTGGGATATCGCCGCACGTTTCCTGCAGAAGCCGTGGCTGTGGCCGGAGATCTGGCAGGCCAATCCGCAGATCGCCAATCCGCACCTGATCTATCCCGGTGACGTCCTGAGCCTGGCCTACCTGGACCGGGTGACCGTGGCGGCCCGGCCCGGCCCGCGCCAGGAGGCCCCGATCGACGCCATTCCGCTGGCCCAGGTCGAGCCGTTCCTGAAGCAGCTGAGCGTGGTCGACAGCATCGAGCAGCTGCCCTACGTGGCCGGCCTGGAAGAGGAACGCCTGCGCGCCACCAGCGGCCACGCCGTCTATGTGCGCCTGGCCGACGCCCAGGTGGGCCAGCGCTGGGCGGTTGTCCGCCCGACCGTGCGCTACGCCCAGCCCAAGCCGACCGAGGACCTGACCGCCAACGGCGACGTCACCCCGGGCAGCGGCAACCTGTGGCGCGCCTACAGCGCACCCAACCACCGCCGCGGCGTGCTCGGCTATGAGCTGGCCCAGGTCGCCACCGGCACCATCACCCATGTCGCCGGAGGCAAGGTCGAGGCGTCCACCCTGGTACTGGACAAGAACGAAGGCGGCCGCGAGGTGCGTGCCGGCGACCGCCTGGTGCCGATCGAGGCCAGGCCGTACGACCTGCAGTTCGTGCCCCATGTCCCCGCCGCAGGCGTCGAGGGCGTCGACGTACGCGTGCTGGCCGTCACCGACATGTTCACCGCCGGCGGCCCCCGCGACGTGATCGCGATCTCGGCTGGTCGCACGCAGGGCGTGGACAATGGAACCGTGTTCTCGCTGTGGCGCCCGGGCCGCCATGTGGCGCACCGCATGAAGTACCCGAACTCGTCGCGCACGGACGATTCGCTCAGCACCGGCGCCGGCCGGGTCTCGCTGCCGGACGAGTACGCGGCGCATGCCATGGTGTTCCGCACCTTCGACAATGTCAGCTACGCGCTGGTGATGCAGGGCGTGAAGCCGGTGCGCGTGGGGTACAACGCGCTGCACCCGGACGCGCGGTAGAGTCGACTGTTGGTCGACTGCTCTTCACCGCCCCCCGAAAGCGCCCGCGCTGCGCGCGGTAGTCGACTGACAGTCGACTCTACAGGGGCGGTCTCCGGCAAAACCTGACAGCCACATGCGAAGGCGCCCTAGGGCGCCTTTGTTGCATGCGCTCGATAGTGGGGGAATGACCAAGCAAGCTGATGAGGCGCTGCTGCGCCTGGTGATGGCAGGCGGCGCGCTGGCGCCACGGCGGACCCTGCTGCAGGCCGCGGGCAGCGCGGAGACCGCGATCGCGCAGGGCGCCGCGACCTGGCGCGCGCACGGTTGCACGCCAGAGCAGTGCGCTGCACTGGAACGCCCCGACGCCCGCGCCTGGACCGTGGCGCGGCACTGGCTGGAAGACGACGACCACCATCTGCTGTCCTTTGCCGATGCGGCCTTTCCGCCGCCCCTGCTGGACGTCCCGAACCCGCCACTGGCGCTGTTCGTGGCGGGCGATCCGAGCCTGGCCTGGCGCCCCTCGGTGGCGCTGGTCGGCAGCCGCTCGCCAACCCCGGGAGGACGCGCGCTGGCCGCGCGCTTTGCCGGCTGCTTCGTCGAGGCCGGACTGGCCGTAACCAGTGGCCTGGCGGCCGGCATCGACGCGGCCGCCCACCTGGCCACACTGGAGGCAGGCGGCTGCACCGTGGCGGTGATCGGAACCGGCCCTGATCGGGCCTATCCGGCCAGCCACCAACGGTTGCAGGGGCGGATCGCCGCCGAGGGCGCGGTGCTCAGCGAGTACCTGCCCGGCACACCGGCACGCCCGGGCCACTTCCCCGCGCGCAACCGCCTGGTGGCCGGGCTGGCGCTGGCGACGGTGGTGGTCGAGGCCGCGCAACGCTCCGGCGCCCTGATCACCGCACGGCTGGCTGCCGAGGCGGGCCGTGAAGTCTGTGCCCTGCCCGGCTCGGTACTCAACCCACGCGCAGCGGGCTGCCACCGGCTGATCCGTGAAGGGGCCGCACTGGTCGAGCGCCCCGAGGAAGTGCTGGAACTGCTGGCCCCCGCCCTTCGCCAGCAGCTGCCGGGCTTGCAATCACGGCTGGGCACCCCCACTGAACAGGCACCGCCGGCGCTCCTGCCGGCGCGCTGGGCCGACGACCCTGACTACCAGTGCTTGTGGCGGGCCCTGGACCACGACCCAAGCAGTATGGATTCACTGATCACACGCTGTGGATTGACGGCGCCCCAGGTGTCCTCCATGCTGCTGGCCATGGAACTGGCGGGAATCGTGGTGTGCGTACACGGCCGCTACTGTCGAACTCCCTAGTTTCTTCACCTCCACAGCGTCGCGCGACGCAGGCCGAGGGGCAATGAAAGAGAGCATCCTGGACGTACTGCTGTACCTGTTTGAACACTATTTCAGCGAAGACGCGGACCTGATCCGTGACCGCGATTCGCTCCAGAACGGCCTGATCCAGGCCGGTTTCAGCCCAACCGAGATCAACAAGGCGTTCGACTGGCTCGACGCCCTGGCCGCGCAGCGGCCGAGCGTGGCCCAGGCACGGGTCGACGGCCCCGTGCGCGTCTACCACGGCCCCGAGCTGGACAAGCTGGACGTGGAATGCCGCGGCTTCCTGCTGTACCTGGAACAGCACGGCATCCTCGACGCCGACCAGCGCGAACTGGTGCTGGACCGGGCGATGGCTCTGGACCAGGACGAACTGGACCTGGACGACCTGAAATGGGTCGTACTGATGGTGCTGTTCAACCAGCCTGGCTCCGAAGCGGCCTATGCCTGGATGGAGACGCAGATGTTCATGGACGAGCCAGAACCCCTGCACTGACCGTACACTTGGGGGCATAGCGCATTCAGGAGCGTCCCCGTGAGCGAGTGGTTCCATGCAGAAGGCAACCGGCAGCAAGGTCCGCTGCCGGCGGAACAATTGGTCGAGCTGTTCCGCAACAACCAGATCACCCTGGACACCTTGGTGTGGCGCGACGGACTGCCGCAATGGCAGCCGTTGCGCACCGTCGTGGACGAACTCGGCCTGATCGTGCCGGCGCTGGACGCCGCCGTACCGCCGGTCGAACCCGAACCGGAACCGGAACCCGTCGCACCGCCTCCGCCGCAGCCGCCGGTACTGCCGGCGTCCACGCCCTACGCCGCCAGTGCATCGGCCACCGTCCTGCCGGCACCGAAAAAGAAGCTGTCCGGCTGTGCGCTGACCGCCATCATCGGTGGTGCCCTGTTGCTGGTACTGGTCCCGATCGTGGCCATCCTGGCCGCCATCGCGCTGCCGGCCTACAACGACTACACCGTGCGCAGCAAAGTCGCCGGCGCCGTGGCCGCGCTGCAGCCGCTGAAGGACCAGGTGCAGCATTTCGCCGATGACGAAGGGCGCTGCCCGGGTGCCAATGACGCCGGCTTCCCGGCCCCGGGCGACTTCGCCAACGCGGGCCTGTCGGCGGTGAACATCGGCCGCTTCAACAACGGTCACTGCGGCATCGAAGCAACGCTGGCGGTACCAGGCAAGGGCATCGACGGCGACCTGCTGTGGCTGGAATACGATCGCGACAGCGGCCGGTGGGAATGCAGTGGCGAAAGCAACGACAAGTACCTGCCGCCGACGTGCCGCGGCTGAGCCACGCGCACGCCAGCACCTCCAAGGATGATTCAACAGGGAACATGCAATGACTGAGTGGTACTACGCCGAAGGACAGCAACGCCAGGGCCCGCTGCCGGTCCAGGAGATCCGCCAGCGCTTCCAGCGCGGCCAGTTGAACCTGGACACCCTGGTCTGGCGCGAGGGCATGACCCAGTGGGCTGCACTGCGCCAGGTGGTCGACGAGCTCGGCCTGCAGACGCTGGCCGATGCCACCACTGCCACCAGCAGCGGCGGGTTCGACCTGCGCAGCGACTATGCCGCCATCGACAGCGGTACCGCACCGCTGCCCGGCACCGGCGCGCTCAGCAGCTCGCCATACAGCGCTCCAGCCGCCGTCGGCAGCGGTGGCCACGCACAACCTGTGGTGGGCGGTGAAGTGGTCTACGCAGGCTTCTGGAAGCGCGTGGCGGCCTACATGATCGACTACTTCGTGCTGGTCATCCCCGGCAGCATCATCGGGGCCATCCTCGGTGCGATCCTGGGCGCCAGCATGGGCGCGGTGGGCAGTGGCGAATCGGCCATTGAGATCGTGGCCCAGCTGGCCAGCGCCCTGATCAACCTCTGCATCGGCATGGCGTACTACACCTGGTTCCATGCCTCGAAGGGCGGCGCCACGCTGGGCAAGATGGCGGTCGGCATCAAGGTCGTCCGCGGCAACGGCGAGCGCCTGACCAAGGCCCGCGCGTTCGGTCGTTACTGGGCCATGCTGCTGAGCAGCTTCACCCTCGGCATCGGCTTCCTGATGGCGGCCTTCACCGAGCGCAAGCAGGGCCTGCACGACATGATCTGCGACACTCTGGTGGTCGACCGCTGGGCCTACACCGACCAGCCCCACCTGCAGCGCCGCGAGCTGGGCACCGTCACCGTGCTGGTACTGGTGTTGACCGCAGTACTGTCGCTGGTGGGCCTGGCGCTGCTGGTGTTCGCGGTCGGCTTCATCGCCAAGATGGCCTCCTGAACGGCCATCCTCACGGCTGGCTGCTTGACACGGGCTGGCCGGGCGTGATTCCTCTAATAAGGTGAAACCTGAACGCCCGGCACATTACCGGGCGTTCAGTTTATGGATTTGCGCGTGGCCGCTTCACTAATGCGGCCATTTGCTCCACCCTAGCGGCCCCTTCCCCACGGTTCGCCCCACAGACCCTGCTGCCATGCCCAAGCACCTGCTCATCGTCGAATCGCCGGCCAAGGCCAAGACGATCAACAAATACCTCGGCAAGGACTACACCGTCCTGGCCTCGTATGGGCATGTGCGTGACCTGATTCCGAAGGAAGGCGCGGTCGACCCGGACAACGGGTTCGCCATGCACTATGACGTGATCGACAAGAACGAGAAGCACGTCGATGCGATCGCCAAGGCCGCCAAGGGCGCCGACGACATCCTGCTGGCGACCGACCCGGATCGCGAGGGTGAAGCGATCAGCTGGCATATCGCCGAGATCCTGAAGGAACGCGGGCTGGTCAAGGACAAGCCGATGCAGCGCGTGGTGTTCACCGAGATCACCCCGCGCGCCATCAAGGAAGCCATCAGCCAGCCGCGCGCGATCGCCAGCGACCTGGTCGATGCCCAGCAGGCGCGCCGCGCGCTGGATTACCTGGTCGGGTTCAACCTGTCGCCGGTGCTGTGGCGCAAGGTCCAGCGCGGCCTGTCCGCCGGCCGCGTGCAGAGCCCGGCGCTGCGCATGATCGTCGAGCGCGAGGAAGAGATCGAAGCCTTCATCGCCCGCGAGTACTGGTCGATCGCCGCCGAGTGCGCGCACCCGTCGCAGCACTTCAACGCCAAGCTGATCAAGCTGGACGGGCAGAAGTTCGAGCAGTTCACCATCACCGATGGCGACACCGCTGAAGCGGCGCGGATGCGCATCCAGCAGGCCGCGCAGGGCTCGCTGCACGTCACCGACGTGGCCAGCAAGGAGCGCAAGCGCCGCCCGGCGCCGCCGTTCACCACCTCCACCCTGCAGCAGGAAGCCTCGCGCAAGCTCGGCTTCACCACCCGCAAGACCATGCAGGTGGCGCAGAAGCTGTATGAAGGCGTGGCGATTGGTGACGAAGGCACCGTCGGCCTGATCTCGTACATGCGTACCGACTCGGTGAACCTGTCGCAGGATGCGCTGGCCGAGATCCGCGACGTGATCGCCCGTGATTACGGCATCGCCTCGCTGCCCGACCAGCCCAACACCTACCAGACCAAGTCGAAGAACGCCCAGGAGGCGCACGAAGCGGTGCGCCCGACCTCGGCCCTGCGCACCCCGGCCCAGGTCGCCCGCTTCCTCACCGACGACGAGCGCCGCCTGTACGAACTGATCTGGAAGCGTGCAGTGGCCTGCCAGATGATTCCGGCCACGCTCAACACGGTCAGCGTCGACCTGTCGGCCGGCAGCGAACACGTGTTCCGCGCCAGCGGCACCACCGTGGTCGTGCCCGGCTTCCTGGCCGTGTACGAGGAAGGCAAGGACAACAAGAGTGCCGAGGACGAGGACGAAGGCCGCAAGCTGCCGGCGATGAAGCCCGGCGACCGCGTGCCGCTGGAACGCATCCAGGCCGAACAGCATTTCACCCAGCCGCCACCGCGCTACACCGAAGCGGCGCTGGTGAAGGCGCTGGAAGAGTACGGCATCGGCCGTCCCTCGACCTACGCCTCGATCATCCAGACCCTGTTGTTCCGCAAGTACGTGGAAATGGAAGGGCGCAGCTTCCGCCCGTCCGATGTGGGCCGCGCGGTGTCCAAGTTCCTGTCCAGCCACTTCACCCAGTACGTGGATTACGACTTCACCGCCAAGCTTGAAGACGAGCTCGATGCCGTCTCGCGTGGCGAAGAAGACTGGATCCCGCTGATGTCGCGCTTCTGGGAACCGTTCAAGGAACTGGTCGAAGACAAGAAGGAATCGGTCGACCGCGCCGAGGCCAGTGGCGCGCGCGAGCTCGGCACCGACCCCAAGACCGGCAAGCCGGTCAGCGTGCGGTTGGGCCGTTTCGGGCCCTATGCCGCCATCGGCAGCACCGCCGAAGATGCCGAGGAGAAGCCGAAGTTCGCTTCGCTGCGCCCTGGCCAGTCGATGCACACCATTTCCCTGGAAGACGCGCTGGAGCTGTTCCTGATGCCGCGCGCACTGGGCGAGGACAACGGCGAGCCGGTCAGCGTCGGCATCGGCCGCTTCGGCCCGTTCGCCAAGCGCGGCAGCACCTATGCCTCGCTGAAGAAGGAGGACGACCCGTACACCATCGACCTGGCGCGCGCCGTGTTCCTGATCGAAGAGAAGGAAGAGATCGCGCGCAACCGGATCATCAAGGAGTTCGAGGGCAGCGACATCCAGGTGTTGAACGGCCGCTTCGGCCCGTACATCAGCGACGGCAGGATGAACGGCAAGATCCCCAAGGATCGCGAACCGGCGTCGCTGACCCTGGCTGAAGTGCAGCAGTTGATGGAAGAAACCGGCAAGCCGGTGCGCAAGGGCTTCGGTGCCAAGAAGGCCGCTGCGAAGAAAGCCCCGGCCAAGAAGGCGGCAGTGAAGAAGGAAGCGGCGCCGAAGAAGGCCGCTGCAAAGAAAGCGCCTGCCAAGAAGGCCGCGGCCAAGAAAGCAGTAAAGAAGGCCGCCGCGAAGAAGGCCCCGGCGAAGAAGGCCGTCAAGAAGGCCGCGAAGTAACTCCACGCCATACGTGGATGAGGGGTAGTGCCGGCCGCTGGCCGGCAGCCCCAGAAGCATCAGATGCCGGCCAGCGGCCGGCACTACCGGGTGCCAGGGTCCACCCCTTCTGCACGCATCAGGGGGATAATGAAGGCCCACGCCGGGCCGGTCGCCGCCATGAAAGAACTCACCCTGGACTCTGCTGTCGCCACGCTCCGCGCGGGCGGCGTGATCGCCTACCCGACCGAAGCGGTCTGGGGCCTGGGCTGTGACCCTTCGCACGAGGCGGCGGTGCACATGGTGCTGCGACTGAAACAGCGCCCTATCGAAAAAGGCATGATTCTGGTCGCGGCCGATCTGGCGCAGCTGGAAGGCTGGGTGCGCCTGCAGGCCCTGCCGGACGCACGCCAGCGCGCGGTGCTGGCCAGCTGGCCCGGCGCCAACACCTGGATCCTGCCGGCGGGACCCCGTGCCCAGCCGTGGGTCACCGGGGAGCACAGCGGCATCGCCGTGCGCATCAGCGCCCACCCGCTGGTGGCCGAACTCTGCCGTGCCTGGGGAGGCCCGCTGGTCTCCACCAGCGCCAACCTGGCCGGCGAACCACCGGCGCGCCGCCGCGAAGAACTGGATCCACGCCTGCTGCGCCTGCTTGATGGCATCCTGGATGGCGAAACCGGCGGCCTGGCCCAGCCCACCCCGATCCGCGACGCGCTCAGCGGCAACGTGCTGCGCTCCTGAGCGGCCGATTGCGCTGCCCCTGACAATCGCGCACCCTGCCGTCATGAACCTGCTGCGCACCGCTTTGGGCCTGTGCCTGCTGCTGCCATCGACGGCACCGGCAGCCGAGGATGTGCGGGTCTACCGCTGCGTCGCCAGCAACGGCGCCGTGGCCCTGCAGGACACGCCCTGCAACAGTGGCCGCCAGGAAGTCCGCGACCTGCAGCGCCCGCGCGATCCAGCGCCGCGGGTGGTGCGCAGCGATGCGGCCCCCGCACCGCCGGACGAATCTCCGGCGATGCGTGACCGCGAGGTCCGCCACGTCTACATCCAGCCGCCCCAGCCGCTGTACGAATGCGTGCGCGACGATGGCCAGCGCTATACCAGCGACAGCAACGAGGGCAATCCGCGTTGGGTGCCGTTGTGGACCAGCGTCTGGCTGCCACACGGGCATCGGGGCCCATCGTACCCGGGTCCACGCCCGGCCATCGGCACACCGATCGGTCCGCCCGTCGGCGAGGGTGCAAGTTACCGGCCGCCCACCGTCGGCGTAGGCGTGCAGGTCCCGGCCGGCAGCGTGCTGGTGCGCGACAGCTGCCACGCGCTGCCGCCACAGGAGGTCTGTGCGCGCCTGCGCGACCGCCGCTGGGAACTGGACCGTCGCTACAACAGCGCATTGCAGAGCGAGCGCACCGCCATCAACAACGAACAGCGTGGCATCGACGCGCGCCTGTCACGCGACTGCCAGCGTTGAGCGCAGCCTGTACGCTGTGAGCATGAACAGACTGATCTGGTTGCTTCTGGCACTGCTGCCCGGAAGCGCATTGGCCGAAGAGGGCGTGATCTACCGCTGTACCTCCAGCAGTAGTGACGTCCCTACCCTGCAGCGCACGCCGTGCCCCACCGGCAGCAAGCAGCAGGTGCTGCGCGTGCCCGGCCCGGCCAACCCGCAGCCGGCTGCCGCTGCACCTGTGGCTGCGGAACCTGCACCCGCCCCCGTCGAAACACCCGCGCCGGTGCCGGCCGGACCGGCCGTTGCCCCTGCGGCCCCAGCGAAACCACGACGCGCGGACGAAGGACGCACCATCATGGAAGCGGGAATGGTTGAACGCGAAGGTGCCAACCAGATTCTCGACAGTGCGACCCTGCGCCGTGATGCCGATGCCCGTGCCGAAGCAGGCAACGGTCCACCGAAGCCGCCGCTTCCCCCGATCTTCCAGTGCACCGACGGACAGGGCGGTGGTTATCTGCACGAGTACGAGGCATCACCTGGTCGCTGCGAACCGATGACGGTGCAGGGCCTGGGCGGGGTCACGCCGATGAACGCGGCCGGCTGCGAAGTCGTACGCGACCGCTGCGAGGAACTTCCCGAAGCACAGCGATGCGGCAGCTGGCAGCAGCGCTTCCGTGATGCCCGCGGCCGTGAACGCTTCGCCGCACCGGAAAACCGCGATACCGCGCGCGGTGAACGCGAGCGGCTGCAGGCGGTGTTGGAGGCCAGCAACTGCCCGGTACCGGGGTGACCGCCACCCGGTAGTGCCGGCCGCTGGCCGGCAACCACAGGATCTTCAGATGATTGCAGTTGCCGGCCAGCAGCCGGCACTACCCGCTGAAAGATCAGAACCCGTAACGCAGGAAGCCGCCATCCACCGCGATGCACTCACCGGTGACATAGCTGGCTGCCGGCAGGCACAGGAAGCCCACCGCGGCGGCCACTTCCTCCGGCTCGCCGATACGACGCATCGGCGTGCGGTTGATCACTTCCTCGTAGTAATCCGGGTCCGACAACGGACCGGAGGTCCGCCGCGTGCGGATGTACCACGGCGCCACTGCATTGACCCGGATGCCATCCTCGGCCCACTCGACGGCCAGGTTGCGGGTCATCTGGTGCATCGCGGCCTTGCTCATGCCGTAGACCACGCCGCTGCGCACATGGGTCAGGCCGGACACGCTGCCGACGTTGACGATCGACGACGATGCGTGGCGAGCCAGCAGCGGATGCGCGTAGCGCGACAGCTCGAACGCCGAGAACAGGTTGGTCTCGAAGATCTTCCGCCATTCGTCCTCTGAATACTCCGTGGCCGCCTTGGTGACGTTGCCGCCAGCGTTGTTGACCAGGATGTGCAGGCCATCACTGTGGTCTTCCACCCAGTCCAGGATCTGCCGGCGGTCCTCGTCGTCGGAGACATCGGCGGCCAGCGCGTGCACCTGCATCTGCGGATACACATCCAGCAGCTCGTCGCGCGCGGTCTCCAGCATGTCGATATCGCGCCCGACGATCATCAGGTCCGCGCCGAAGCCGGCCAGTTCGTGCGCGATGGCCAGGCCGATACCGGCGCTGGCACCGGTGATCAGGGCGGTCTGCCCGTCCAGGCGCCACCGTTGCTGGGTCATGTTTCCTCCGGGGCCGCGCCCGCTGCATTTCGATGCGGCAAGGATACGCGCTCACGGCGGCCCTCTGCCGAGGATGCGACACTGCACGTACGCCCACTGCGGAGAGCCGCCATGCGCATCCTGACCCTGTTCTCGTCCCTGCTGGCCGGCGTGCTGCTGGTGGCCTGCCAGCGGCCGCCGACGCCGGACCCGGAGAAGCCACCGGTGCCCAAAGCGATGTCGCGTGCGATGCAGGAACCGCTGGACCGCGCCAAGGGCGCGCAGAAAGCGGTGGAAGAGGCCGCCGCACGCGAACGCAAGGCCGAGGCCGACGCGACGCAGTGACCTGTGGGGTCAGAGCCCTTTGCGGGGCAAAGGGATCCGACCCCACCAACGAAAACGCCCGGCCAGGGCCGGGCGTTTTCATTCGTCACCGCTGCCGATCAGAACCCGCAGAAGCAGTAGGCCAGCGCCTTCACCGGCGTGCCGTTGCCCTTCTCGCGCGCCGCGTTCTCGACAAAGCGCAGCTGCGTATCCACTTCCGGCATCGTGCGCGCCAGCACCATCCGCGCCATGCCCGAGTCGGACAGCATCCAGGCGCCGGCGCGGCTGCCGGCGAAACCGCTGACGAACTGCGCGAACGGCGTCGCCGCCTTCTCGATGTAGCGCACGCGGTAGGCATCAGCCTTGCCCAGCTTGGCACGGCTGGCGGCATCGGCCACGGCATCCTTCAGGCCACCGAAGGCATCGACCAGGCCACGTTCCTTGGCCTGCGCACCGCTCCACACGCGGCCACGCGCCACTTCGTCGACGGCCTCGACCGGCTTCTTGCGGGCGTCGGCGACGCGACCGGTGAAGTCGGCGTAACCCTTGTTGATCACCGACTGGATGACCTGGCCCACGGCCGGATCCATCGGGCGGGTGACATCGAACGCACCCGCGAAACGGGTGGTGCCGACACCATCGGTGTGCACGCCGATCTTGTCCAGCGCGCGGCTGAAGTTCGGCACCATGCCGAAGATGCCGATCGAACCGGTGATGGTCGACGGATCGGCATAGATGCGATCGGCATTCATGCTGATCCAGTAGCCACCGGAGGCGGCCAGGTCGCCCATCGACACCACCACCGGCTTGCCGGCGGCCTGCAGGGCCACCACTTCGCGGCGGATCTGCTCGGAGGCGAACACTTCACCGCCCGGCGAATCCACGCGCAGCACCACCGCCTTCACGTTCTCGTCGTCACGCGCGGCACGCAGCAGCGCCGAGGTCGATTCGCCACCGATGCGGCCGGCCGGGAGATCGCCGCCGCTGATTTCGCCGGCGGCCACAACCACCGCTACCTGCGGACGGTTGTCCACCGGGTTGCGGCGCGCATCGAGCTGGCCCAGGTAGGTGCCGAAGTCGACGTTGCGGAAACCACCGTCGGCATCGTCGTCGGCCACGCCGCGCTCGATCATCAGATCCTCGAACTCCTCGCGGGTCTTCAGCGCGGTCACCAGCTTCTGCTGCAGGGCGAACTTGGCCAGGTCGCCACCGGCGGCAGCGATGCCTTCCGGCAGCGTGTCGATGCCGGCGGCCAGCTGTGCCGGGTCCAGGCGACGCGCCTTGGCGATGTCCGCCAGATAGCGCTGCCACACGTCGTTCATCCAGAACAGGTCGGCTTCCTTGGAGGCCGGCGAGGCCGCATCGAGCACGTACGGCTCGGCCGCGGACTTGTACTCGCCCACCTTGAACAGGTGCACGTCCACGCCCAGCTTGTCCTGCAGGCCGGTGCGGAAGTACTGGCGGTAGCGGCCCAGGCCCTCGAGCACCACCGACCCCATCGGATCCAGGTAGACCTCGTCGGCCTGTGCGGCCAGCAGGTACTGCGACTGGCCCATGCTCTCGCTGTAGGCCACCAGCTGCTTGCCGGAGGCACGCAGGTCCTGCAGCGCGGTGGCCACTTCACGCAGCGAAGCGAAGCCGGACGGCTGCAGCTTGTCCAGCTCCAGCACCACGCGCTCGATCTTCTTGTCTTCCTTGGCCGACTCGATCACCCGCAGCAGGTCGCGCAGCTGGATCTCTTCGGCGCCGTTGTCGCCCACCGCCTTGGCCAGTGCACGGCTGACCGGGTCGGCGCTGAACTGCTCGACCAGGCGACCTTCCGGGGCGATCACCAGGGTGGTGCGATCCTGCAGTGACTTGCTGGCACCGGCACCCATGCCCGCCGCGATGACGAACATCACCAGCAGCAGGAACAGCAGGCCGAAGAACAGCAGGTTGAGGATCAACCGGCGGGTGAAGTTCATGACGTCCCACAGCCCGATGAAGAAACTGGCGACGGGGTTGCGACGCGCCGGGGGCAGCGGGGGCACGGGTTGATTCATGGAACGCTCCGGATGGCTTCTTGCCGTGGTACCAGCATAGCCGGTGCCGCGTGATGCAGCATCGGACACAAGTCAGGGGATCGCCCGCCATGGGTCGGCATGGCGGGCGCAAAGGTCAGGACAACATCGACTGGCCGATGCGCAGGCTGCTGCGGCGCAGGCGCCAGCCCATCAGGATGGCAGCGGCGGTCAGGCCAACGATCAGGCCGATCCACATGCCCTGCGGGCCCATGCCCAGGCCCAGGCCGAGCCCGGCGCCGAGCGGCATGCCCAGGCCCCAGTACGCGAACATGGCGATGAACATCGGCACGCGGGTGTCTTTCAGGCCGCGCAGCGCGCCGGCCGACAGTACCTGGATGCCATCCGG
Source organism: Stenotrophomonas sp. YJH_SMC_19 (assembly GCF_059367915.1). Classification (NCBI taxonomy): domain Bacteria; kingdom Pseudomonadati; phylum Pseudomonadota; class Gammaproteobacteria; order Lysobacterales; family Lysobacteraceae; genus Stenotrophomonas; species Stenotrophomonas sp. YJH_SMC_19. The sequence goes on along the minus strand of NZ_JCAFRI010000006.1, from coordinate 86,361 downwards.
GAACTGGAAGGTGGCCGCGTACAGCAGCAGCGTCGAGGCCAGGCCGGCCACCGCCAGGTCGTTGGTGTAGACACCGACGATGGCATCGTGGCCGAACAGCAGCACCGCCGCCGACAGCGTCTGCGTGCCCATGATGATCGCGTAGCCGGCCCAGGCCGCACGCCGTACGCCGAAGCCATCGCCACGGCCAACCGCATGGCCGACGCGCACGGTGGTGGCCTCGGCCACGCCCATCGGGATCATGAAGCACAGCTGCGCCACGTTGATCGCGATCTGGTGCGCGGCCGCTTCATTCGCACCCAGACGGCCGATCAGCAGCGCGGTGACGATGAACAGGCCGCCTTCCATCAGCACGGTAATGCCGATCGGCAGGCCGGTGCGCAGCAGCTCCCAGATTGCCTTCCAGCGCGGCCCCTCGAAGTGCGAGAACAGCTGCAGGTGGGCGAAGCGCTTGGTGAACCACAGGTAGGTGGCGAACGCGATGGCCTGCAGCCACATCATCACTGCCGAGGCGATGCCGAGGCCCTCGGCGCCCATTTCCGGGAAGCCGAGCTTGCCGTTGGCCAGCACGTAGCCCATCGGTGCCAGCACCAGCAGGCCGCCGAAGCCGAGCAGCATGGTCGGCAGCGTCCAGTGCATGCCCTCGCTGAGGTAGCGCATGCAGAAGTACAGGGTCAACGCCGGGCCACCCCAGCGCACCGCATGCAGGAACGCGGTGGCACCCGGCACGATGTCCGGCGCGATGCCGAAGGCCGGCAGCAGCGGCGGCACCACGGTGAGGAAGGTGAACATGATCAGGCCCAGGCCCAGCGCCAGCCACAGTGCCTGGCGGAACAGCGGGCCGATCTCGCGCTCGCGGCCGGCGCCATGCAGCTGCGACACCGAGGCGGTAAGCGAGATCAGGGTGCCGATCGGGATCAGCATCGGCAGCCACAGCAGCGCCGTGCCGATGGTCACCGCAGCCAGGGTCGCGGTGGCGTGGTGGCCGGCAATCACGTTGTCGACGAAGGAGATCAGACCGGTGGACACATGCCCGAGCACAAGCGGCAGGGCGAGCAGACCGGTGGCGCCGACTTCCTTGCTGAAGCGCGGCGTGGAGGTTGCAGTAGACATAAGGTGCTTGACGCGAACTACGGTTGCGCGCGAAGGGCACAGGCACCGGGTTGCGGCCGGTCATCTTACGCGCGCAGCGCGCGCATTCCCATGACATGGCGTGAATGCTGGGTTCCGGCAGGCCGCGGCATCACGCGTTGCGATCGCGTTACCGGGAAAACCGCCCGCCCTGTAGAGTCGACTGTCAGTCGACTTCCGCGCGCAGCGCGGGTTTTTCGCGGATCAGTATGAAGAGCAGTCGACCAACAGTCGACGCTACCCCTGGACGCTACGCCTTCCGGTTTACTGACCCGCCTGGCGCTTGAGCCAGGCGTCGCGCTCGGCGGCGGGCACGGCGAGGAACGCGCCTCGCACCGTGTCACGCTCCTGCGGTGGCGTGCGCTGCGCGACCAGGGTCAGCTGGGCCAGCTGCGCCGGGCTGAGCTGGCGCAGCACGGCCAGCGCGGCCTCGCGCTGTTCCGGTGGCACGAAGCCGAACAGGCCGTGCAGCTTGGGGAACTCCAGTCCCAGCTGCGGGCCCAGCCGCCAGCCCTCGCGGAAGGCCTGGTCCTGCGCCTGGAACTGCTCGCGCAGGCGCTGCTGCTGGTCCGCCGGCAGCGCATTGAACCGCGCCGCAGCCTGCCGGATGCGCTCCCGCTCGCTCTCCGGCAGGGCGCGCCAGGCCGCGTAGTCGGCACGGCGCTGACGCTGCTGCTGGGCGTCGAGCTGGGTGAACGCAGCGGGCGTCGTGTTTGTGGTGGCCGGAGCGGGAGCCGCCGGTGAACTGCCCGGCACTGGCGGCGGCAGCGGCACGCTCAAGGTCTGCGGCGCGGCGGACAGCGACAACGGCAGGGCCAGCAGCAGGCTGGCGAGCAGGGTCTTATTCATCGGCGGCAGCGGTTTCCAGCGTGGCGCTGGCGGGCTCGGGCCGGCTCGGCCTGGATTGCGATTCGTCCACCGGCAACGGGCCGCCGGCGGCGGTCCAGGCATACAGATCGGCATCGGCCACCAGCGGATAGTCGCGGTCGGCCAGCATCATGGCGTCGTCGGAGGCTTGGGCCGGGGTCGCATCCGGCGTGGCATTGACCTTGCTCGGCGGAAGAGCTTCCACCGTGACCGGGCCAGCTTCGCCCACTACCCCTTCCGGCAGTGGAGCGTCGCTACCGGATGAATGTCCTTGCCAGTAGCGCCAGCCCAGTGCCGCGGCCAACAGCACCGCGACCGTCACCAGCAGGATCACCGGGCCGCGCCAGCGCGGCCTGGCATTGGGACGCCGCCGCTTGCCCTGGGCGGCCGCACGATCATCGCGCTGCGGTGCGCGCCAGCCGGTCGCGGGAGCTTCATTGCTGGCGGCCGGCGCAGCCGGCTGCTGAAGCTGCTGCAGGCGCTTGGCCGGCAGGTCGCGGATGCGCAGCTGCACCTGTTCGGCCAGCTGGCGCCATGCCGACGCATCGGGCTGGCCGTGCGCATCACGGGGGCAGGCATCGGCCAGCAGGTGCTGGTAGCCCGCTTCGTCCTGGTCGAGCACGCGCATGGCGATACCCTCGTCCAGACTGCCGCCCACCCGCAGCAGGAGTGCCAAGCGCGGCAGCGGCCCCATTTCGCCCAGCGCGGCCAACGGCGGCAGCCACTGGCCGCCCACCGGCTCGCGCAGCGCCTGGCGCTGGCCCAGCAGGGTCCAGAAGCGGATCGGCCACTGCGCCATCGGCAGGTCGCTGGCGACCGCGGCGAAGGCGCGCATCACCGCCACCAGGGTCTGCTCGGCTCGCGCGGCATCGCCGCACTGCAGCTCAGCCACCACCAGGGCACGGCGCTCGACGCCGCGCAGGAACGCCGACAGCGCGCCGGCCGCGGTCGAGGAAACAGGGGCGGGCACAGCCGTCATCGGTCACTCCAAAGGTCTGCCGGCATGATAGCGGCAGCCCATCGGCACCCGTAGGACTTGCGCGCGCAGGCACTTCGTGCTGCAGGTTGTGCACAGCACCACGCCCGCCTCGGGGAAAACTGCGGCATCCAGCTGAATTCACTCTGTTTCAGCAATGTTTCACACTCAAGTTGTTGATTTTGAATGACTTTGAAGTGTGGCGATTTTTTGACCAACCCAAGCGTGAGCTCGTCGCCATCGGCCTCCTGCGTTCCCGTCGACCGGTAACGCACAACGTTATCCACAGAACATGTGGATAAGACTGAATCTCCAATGGACACCGATATTTAGGTGACATTTATGATTCGACGAGGGCCCCCCGGCAGTCTCTGGCCCCTGCCATCCGCGCGCGCATGGCCCGTTACACTGGCCCGATGCTTTCACCCATTCCGACCCTGCAGGTCGCCCTGCCCGTCCCGCTGCCGCGCCTGTTCGGCTACCTGTCACCAGAGGGCGATGGCCCCACGGTCGCGGTCGGCTGCCGCCTGAAGGTGCCGTTCGGCAACCGCGAGCTGGTCGGCGTGGTGGTGGGGCACGGCCAGACCGATGACGGCCAGGGACTGCGCCAGGCCTTGGCCTGGTGCGACCCGCAACCGCTGCTCCAGGGCGAGCTGTGGCACAGCCTGCAGTGGCTGGCGCGCTACACCCATGCGCCACTGGGCGAGGTGCTGAGCACCGCCCTGCCGGGCCCGCTGCGCCATGGCGACGCCCTGCCCGACACCCATCACTGGGGCTGGCAGCTGACCGCCGAAGGCCGCGCCCAGCGCGAAAAACTGCGCGCCGGCAGCCGCCCCCGGCAGCTGGCCGAGCTGCTGGCCGACGCCATCGTCGATGAGGACGTGCTGGGCGAACGCATGGACGACTGGCGCACCGCCGCGCGCAGCCTGGCCAAGCGCGAGCTGGCCGAACGCGTGGCGCTGCGCGTCGCTCCGCAGCACGCGCAGCCACTGCCTGGCCCCACCCTCAACACGGAGCAGGCAGAGGCCGTGGCGGCGATCAACGCAGTCGAGGGCTTCCAACCGTTCCTGCTGGATGGCGTAACCGGCAGCGGCAAGACCGAGGTCTACCTGCAGGCCATCATCCACTGCCTGGCCCAAGGCAAGCAGGCGCTGGTGCTGGTGCCGGAAATCGGCCTCACCCCGCAGACCCTGGCACGCTTCCGCGGCCGCCTCGGCATCGCCGTGCATGCACTGCATTCGGGGTTGAACGACAACGAGCGCGCCCGGGTCTGGGCGGCGGCTTCGCGCGGCGAGGCACGGGTGATCGTCGGCACCCGCTCGGCGGTGTTCACGCCGCTGCCGCAGGCCGGCCTGCTGATCGTCGACGAGGAGCATGACGGCAGCTACAAGCAGCAGGACGGCATCCGCTACCACGCACGCGATTTCGCTCTGGTCCGGGGCAAGGCGCTGGGCGTTCCGGTTCTGCTGGGCAGCGCTACGCCTTCACTGGAGACGCTGCACAACGCCTATGCCGGGCGCTACACCCACCTGCGCCTGAAGCAGCGTGCCGGTGATGCGCGGCCACCGCGCGTGCGCATCCTTGATGTGCGCAAGCGACCATTGCATGACGGCCTCTCGGCCGACGTGCTGGCCGGCATTGGCGAGCACCTGCAGCGCGGCCAGCAGGTGCTGGTGTTCAAGAACCGCCGTGGCTATGCGCCGGTACTGCTGTGCCACGACTGCGGCTGGACCGCGCCATGCAACCGCTGCGATGCACCGATGACCGTGCATGGCGGCGGTCGTCGCCTGCAGTGCCATCACTGCGGCGCGCGGCAACCGGCGCCGCTGGCATGCCCCGCGTGCGGGAGTCTGGCGCTGCAACCGCAGGGCATCGGCACCGAGCGCCTGGAAGAACATCTCACCGCCGCCTTCGCCGACTTCCCGGTGGTGCGCATCGACCGCAGCACCACCTCGCGACGCGATGCACTGGAACAACAGCTGGCGAAACTGGGCGACCAGCCCGGCATCCTGGTCGGCACGCAGATCCTGGCCAAGGGCCACGACCTGCCCAAGCTGACCCTGGTGGTGGTGGTCGGCATCGACGAGGGCCTGTTCTCGGCCGACTTCCGCGCCAGCGAGAAACTGGCGCAGCAGCTGATCCAGGTCGCCGGTCGCGCCGGACGCGCGCGCGACCCGGGCGAAGTCTGGCTGCAGACGCATCACCCGGGGCACCCACTGCTGGAGACCCTGGTCAGCGGTGGCTACCACCCGTTCGCGCAGGCCGAGTTGAACCAGCGCCAGGCCGCAGGATTCCCGCCGTTCGCGCATCTGGCGCTGATGCGCGCCGAAGCGCAGCAGGTGGAGCATGCCAATGCATTCCTGCTGGCAGCGCGACAGCTGCTGGGCGAGCAGGACGTGGTGGAAGCCTATGGACCCATGCCGGCGCCGATGCCACGGCGCGCCGGTTACCAGCGCGCCCAGCTGCTGCTGTCTGCCGCGCAGCGGCCACCGCTGCACGGGGTGCTTTCGCAACTGGTACCGCAGCTGTATGCGCTGCCGGAAGCACGCAAGGTGCGCTGGTCGCTGGATGTGGATCCGACGGATCTTTATTGAGGGGTCAGAGCCTACCCGTCGGGTGGGATCCGACCCCGATGCCCTGGGGTCGGATCCCTTTTCGCAGAAAAGGGCTCTGACCCCGGACGCTTTCGCTTACGTCAGCGGCGACATCACGCCGCGCTGGTAGGCGGGGCGCTCGCGAAGACGGGCGTACCAGTCGGCCAGGTGCGGCAGTTCCGGACGCTGGATCGGCAGTTCGAACCAGGCATAGATCAGCGAGCCCAGCGGGATGTCACCCATCGCGAATGTCTCGCCGGACAGCCACGGCTGCTTGGCCAGGGTGGCATCGGCCATCGCCAGGTAGTCGCCGGCGCGCACGATGGCGGCATTGATCCGCGCTTCGTCGCGGTCGGCCGGGGCGGTGCGCATGATGCCCCAGATCAGGTCGGTGTACAGCGGCGCCATGCGCGAGGTGCTCCAGTCCATCCACTTCTCGGCCTGGGCGCGTTCCATCGGGTCTTCGGCGTACAGCGTGCCCAGCGCGTAGCGCGCACTCAGGTAGCGCACGATGGCGTTCGATTCCCACAGCGGCAGGCCGTGGTCTTCGATCACCGGTACCAGGCCATTGGGATTCATCGCCTGGTATTCCGGCGTCTGCGTGCCGCCGTGGCTGCCACCGACCTCGATGGACTCGTACGGCAGGCCGATTTCCTCGGCACACCACAGCACCTTGCGGACGTTGCTGGAATTGCGACGGCCCCAGATCTTCAACATGCGGGTATTCCTTGCTGGCAATGCGGGCGGCAACGATACCCCTGATCGGGCGGGGTGTGTGCATGCGGGATGCGGAATCTGGCATCCGGGGATTGCCGGCCAGCGGCCGGCACTACCGGTTCCTCGCTGGCCAGCGGCCGGCATTACCGGTTCTTTTTCGGCAGCGCGCGCACGTAGGACGACTTGCCATCCTTCTTCAGTTCGAACAGGCCGATCGCTGCCAGCAGATCGCTGAGCTTGCCGTAGCCATAGTTGCGCGGGTCGAACGACGCCTGGTTGCCGATCTGGCTGCCGACCGGGCCGAGGTGCGACCAGCCATCCTCGCCCTCGGCCGCGGACACCGCGCGACGCAGCATCTTCACCAGCCGCGTGTCGCTGCGCATTTCCGCACCGCTCTTGCGCGGGCGCGCATCGTCGTTGGCCACCGGCTCGTTCGAGGCCTGTTCGCTGGATGCCTGTTCGGTATCCGGCACGCTGGCGTGGGTCTGGCCCAGTGCTTCCAGGTAGGTGAATTTCGAGCACGCGTTGACGAACGGCTCGGGTGTTTTCTTCTCGCCGAAACCGTACACCTTCACGCCATCGGTCAACAGGCGCATCACCATCGGGGTGAAGTCCGCATCGCTGGAGACGATGGCAAAGCCATCCAGGTTGCGCGCGTACAGCAGGTCCATGGCATCGATCACCATCGCCATGTCCGAGGCATTCTTGCCCTTGCTGTAGGCGAACTGCTGGATGGGACGGATCGCATACTCATGCAGCACCGCTTCCCACCCCTTCAGTCGCGGGCTCTTCCAGTTGCCATAGGCGCGGCGCACGTTGGCCACCCCATAGCGGGCCACTTCGGCCAACACCTCGTCGATCTTCGAGGCCGGCGCATTGTCGGCGTCGATCAACAGGGCGATGCGCTTTTCCGGTTCGCTCATGGACTCCTCGCGGGCGGTTGCCTGAACCCGAGTATCGCCGATCCACGCGGGCGCTGACGTGACAGGCGGCCGCCGTGCGAAGATGCCAGGCGCTTCCCCCAATGCCCCCACTGGAGTGAGTCGATGAGTCGCGAGCGCGTTCCCCACCTGGTTGTTGTCGGCGGCGGTTTTGCCGGTCTCTGGGCCACCCGTGCCCTGGCCCGCGAGCGCATACGCATCACCCTGGTCGACCGCCGCAACCATCATCTGTTCCAGCCGCTGCTGTACCAGGTGGCCACCGCCGGCCTGTCCGCGCCGGATATCGCTGCACCACTGCGCCATATCCTCGGCCACCAGCGCAACGTGGAGGTCCGCCTCGGCGAAGTGGTCGCCATCGACAAGCAGTCCCGGCAGATCCGCATGGCCGATGGCAGCACGCTGGACTACGACAGCCTGCTGCTGGCCACCGGCGCCACCCACGCCTACTTCGGCAACGACCAGTGGGCCGATGATGCGCCCGGCCTGAAGACGCTGGACGATGCGATCGCGCTGCGCCGCAAGCTGCTGCTGGCGTTCGAGCGCGCCGAGGCGGAACCGGACCCGGCGAAGAAGGCCGCATGGCTGAGCTTCGCGGTGGTCGGTGGCGGTCCCACCGGTGTTGAACTGGCCGGCACCCTGGCCGAGATCGCGCGGCATACGTTGCGCAACGAATTCCGCCACATTGATCCGGCCAGCGCCAAGGTGCGGCTGGTCGAAGCCGGCCCGCGCGTGCTGTCCTCGTTCCCGGAAGTGCTTTCGCTGAAAGCACGGCGGCAGCTGGAAAAGCTGGGCGTGGAAGTGCTGACCGGTACCCCGGTGAGCGACATCGACAGCCAGGGCTTCACGCTCGGTGACCAGTTCGTACCGGCCCGCACCGTGGTCTGGGCCGCCGGCGTGGCCGCTTCACCGCTGGCGCGCACGCTGGACGTGCCGCTGGACCGCGCCGGCCGCGTGCCGGTGCAACCGGACCTGACCCTGCCCGATCACCCGGAGCTGTTCGTGGCCGGTGACCTGGCCGCACTGAGCCAGGCCGACGGCAAGCAGGTACCCGGCGTGGCACCCGCTGCCAAGCAGATGGGCAAATACGTGGCCGAGGTGATCCGCGCACGCCTGCACGGCAAGCCCGAGCCCGGCCCGTTCAAGTACGCCGACTACGGCAACCTGGCCACCATCGGCCGCATGGCCGCGATCGTGCACTTGGGCCGGCTGCAGCTGTCGGGCGTGCTGGCCTGGTGGTTCTGGCTGGCCGCGCACGTGTTCTTCCTGATCGGCTTCCGCAACCGCATCGTAGTGCTGCTGAACTGGGCCGTGGCGTACTGGAGCTACCAGCGCAGCGCGCGCATCATCTTCGGTGATGACCAGGAAGACCGGCGACCCCGACGGTAGTGCCGGCCGCTGGCCGGCTGCCGCGCGGTCCGCCCCCTCTCCGCAGGAAAGGGCTCTGACTCCGTCAACATCATCCATGCATGGTGTGGATCTACCGCTTCATCGGGCCGCCGGGCGCCCGCCGTTTCGACCATGCGCGGCAGAAGTCCTCCTTCCTTGCGGTGTCGGCAATCTGCGCGGCACTCCAGTTGCGGGTAATCCAGATCGTCAGTGCCGTGCTGCTCAGATGCCAGCGCAGCATGTCGTGCCGTGGCTGCCGCCAAAGATGGCGGCGGGCAATCCAGAACGCCTCCCGTTCCAACTCTGGCACCTTCTTCTTCATCGCGTCGTCGTCGAAGAACTGCGCGGCGAAACTCCAGGGATTCATCGGCTGAAATCCTGTTCGCGGTTCACTGCTGCACGCAGCCACACCACTGGGCGCACGGTCTGCTGGCTTCGGCCAACCGCCCACCAGGGCAAGCCCGAGCAGGTACAGCAGGCCAGGCAGCAGTGCGATGCCGGCGGCCAATACGACGACGGAGACCCATGCCTTACCGGCGGCACGCATCGTGCTCACTTCGCCTTCGGTTTCGGGTACCACAACGCGTTGACGATGACCCAGCGCTGGTCGAAGCGCCCCATGTGGAAGTAATCGACGAACCACGGCGTTTCCAATCGCACCGAGGCGGCATTGCCGGTCACGTCCAGCACCGTGCAGCGGCGGTCCCATTGATCCTTCGGGGTTTTCAGCGCGCCCTGCTTCGTCAGCGCGACCAGTTCTTCCTTCGACATGCGGCGCAGGCCCAGCCGCTCGTCGGGCGTATCGCCGAGGACCGCGCGCTTGGCCAGGTCCGGGTGCAGGGAGCGGGCGACGCGCTGCGGGTCGGCCTCCAGCTGGCCGTCGACGTAGTCATGGCAGGTGGCTTCGATGGCCGCGAGGGTGGCCGGGTCGGCAGCGGGACTGGTTGACGCAGAGAGAGCGAACAACAGGGCGACGGTGGACATCCGGGTCTCCAGCGCTGAGGGCTGGGCGATCATCGCATGGCGGCACAGAGGCATCCATGTATGCCATGGATCTACAGGGACCCAGCATCCACCGCCTGCAACCACGCCAGCTTGCGCTCGCGCGGCAGCTGCTTGAGCTGCCACTCGGCCCGCGAGGCGGCGGCCCGGTCCGGGTATTCGCGCACGGCCAGCACGCGCAGCGGTGGCCGGGCCCGGGTGTAGCGCGCGCCCTTGCCGGCCTGATGGGCGGCGAAACGCGCGTCCACGTCGGTGCTGATGCCGGCGTAATAGCTGCCATCGCGACATTCGAGCAGGTACAGGAACCACGGGCGGAGGGACGGGGCCATGCCCGGATTATGCCGTGCTGCACTGCAGCGGATATACTGGCGCCCGAATGCAGGAGAGAGGCGCCGCGCTGGCGCCCGCCGAAGGCGCAGGCTCCCATGATCGCTCAGGCCGGTGGGCTGGAATCCCACCAACCATGCATTCGACTCGCCGAGCTGGAGAGAGGTCACCGGGCATGCCCGGGACGATCCGCCGAAGGGGCACGCGGCCCATGCCGCTGAACTCTCAGGCAAAAGGACAGCGGGAGCGGCACCGGTCATCGTCATTCCGTCATTGCGCAGGCAATGGCGGCGTCCGCGCATGGCCGGCCCCACCGCGCCCGGAGCCTGCCCCATGTTGCTGTCCATCATCTACCTGATCGCCATTTCCGCCGAAGCCATGACCGGCGCGCTGTCCGCCGGCCGCCGCCGCATGGACCTGTTCGGCGTGGTCATGATCGCCTGCGTCACCGCACTCGGCGGTGGTTCACTGCGCGACATCCTGCTCGGCCACTACCCGCTGGGCTGGGTGAAGCATCCCGAGTACCTGGGCTTCACCGTGTGCGCGGCGCTGATCGCCACCTGGGTGGCGCGCTGGATGCACCACTTCCGCCGCACCTTCCTGGTGCTCGATGGCCTGGGCCTGATCGCCTTCACCCTGATCGGCTGCTCGATCGCGCGCGAAGCCGGCCATGCGATGCCGATCGTGCTGATCGCCGGCATGCTGACCGGCGCGTTCGGCGGCGTGCTGCGCGACATCCTCTGCAACGAGGTGCCGCTGATCTTCCAGAAGGAGCTGTACGCGATCATCGCGCTGCTGACCGGCGCGGCCTACCTGTTGCTGCTGCACTGGGGCGTGGCCGACGCCACCGCGATCCTGTGCTGCCTCGGCGGCGGCTTCGCGCTGCGCCTGCTGGCGATCCACTACCGCTGGGAAATGCCGAAGTTCGTGTACCACGACGAAGTGCATTGAGGTTGGCGCGGCGGAATCCGCACCACCCCGGCGATGTACCTGGCGCTGTCGCTCATGCGCAGCGCCAGGCGCATCGCCGGTGCAGATGGGCCGGTCTCCAACTCCGACCGGCCCTGATCGCGGCCGCACCCCCGCAGGCGCTGGCCGCCATCCACACACGTGCCGCACTCAAGCGGCTTCGGACACCTTCACTTCGCGACGGGCGCGCACGGCCGCGGCCAGTCGCTCCAGCACCGTCACGGTGGTGTCCCAGTCGATGCAGCCATCGGTGATGCTCTGCCCGTAGACCAGCGGTTGGCCTTCCACCAGTTCCTGGCGGCCACCGACCAGATGGCTCTCGATCATCACACCGACGATGCGCTGTTCACCGTCTTCCAACTGAACGGCGATGTCCTCGATCACCTTCGGCTGGTTGTCCGGGTTCTTCAGGCTGTTGGCATGGCTGGCGTCGATCATCAGGCGCGTCGGCAGCTTGGCCTTGGCCAGCGCCTGGCAGGCCTCGGCGACACTGCCTGCATCGTAGTTCGGCTGCTTGCCGCCGCGCAGGATCACATGGCAATCCGGGTTGCCAGTGGTCGACACGATGGCGGTGCCGCCCTGCTTGGTGACCGACAGGAAGTGATGCGGATTGGAGGCCGCACCCACCGCGTCGGCGGCGATCTTCACGTTGCCATCGGTGCCGTTCTTGAAGCCGACCGGGCACGACAGACCCGAGGCCAGTTCGCGGTGCACCTGGCTTTCGGTGGTGCGCGCACCAATGGCGCCCCAGGCCACCAGATCGGCGATGTACTGCGGCGAGATCACGTCGAGGAACTCGACACCGGCCGGCAGGCCGAGCTTGTTGATGTCGCGCAGCAGGCCACGGGCGATGCGCAGGCCCTTGTCGATCCTGAAACTGCCGTCCAGGTCCGGATCGTTGATCAGGCCCTTCCAGCCCACCGTGGTGCGCGGCTTCTCGAAGTACACGCGCATCACGATTTCAAGTTCCCCGGCCAGCGCGTCACGCAGCGGCTTCAGGCGCTGGGCGTACTCGATGGCGGCCTTCGGGTCGTGGATCGAGCATGGGCCAACCACCACCGCCAAGCGGTCGTCACGGCCATGCAGGATCTGGTGCAGGGCCGCGCGCGATGCGCTGACGGTGTCGGAGGCTTCATCGTCACACGGCAGCATCGCCAGCAGCTGGGCAGGCGGTGTCAGCGGTTCGATGGTGCGGATACGCAGGTCGTCGGTGTGCGGGGGCATTGGGGGAGGTCTCCGGAACGTTGGGGGTCCCCAGCGTGGCGGCATGAAAAAAGCCGCCAGGTTCGCTGGCGGCTTTCGGGAATGCGTCTGAAGCTTTCTTCAGGGTGAGCGCAGTCCTTCCTCCGCCAGTGGCTTCGGAAAGTAATACCAGTAAAAGCGGGTGGCGGCTGCGTTCATGGGTTGTATTGATAGCACAGCTTTTGCGCAGTGCAAAATGTTTCATCCGCAACTGGGGACGCGGTTCAGCGAGATGCGCGCCGGCCCTGCCCACGCGGCGGCAACCACGCAACGTCGCTCATTTGCCATGCACTTCCACGTCCAGCAGCAGGCCCTCATGGATGTCGGCCCAGCGTTCCAGCACGCGATCCAGTTCCTGCCGGGCCTCGTCCAGCTGCTCGGGGTTGAGCAGGGAACGCGCGGTGTAGAGATCGGAAACCAAGCGCCGCAGGGCCGATTCCTGGATGGCCACCGACGGCCCCTCCAGCCCCGGCAACTGCAACGCCGGGCTGTCGCCAAGAGGGCCGAACAGCGTGACCTGGAGCGTGCTCTGCATGATCGACCTTCCTGCGGATGGACATGGGCAATGTCCTGTTTACCGCGTCTGGGTGACAGGCGCATGTGCCACCCATGCCCAGCACCGGGATCTGCCGGCGTCTGCCGCCCCGCTACAAGGCGGCCAGGTCGGCAAGGTGCTGGGCCATGCTGTCCATCGCGCCTACCGCCTGGGTGGTGGTGAAGTACTCATGCCAGCCGGTAGCGGCAATGCCGGCCATCAACGCATCGACCCCCTCGCGGCTTGCGCAGCGCCAGACCGCATAGAACTGCTCATCGCTGCCGTGCGGTACGCCCGAGGCAATGCGGCCCATCGCCAGCGGCGTGATGCGGACCGGATCGAACTGCTGCATGCCGGCGCCGATACGGGCGAAGAAGGCGTTCCGCTGCTCGGGCGGAAGTGTGGTCCAGGCAGGGGTGGCGGTGTAGAGCTCGATGAAAGTGTGCGACATGGTGGTTCTTCCTTGAGGGTTCGGGGGTTGCCGGCCAGCGGCCGGCACTACCGGAGCGAGCGCAGCGCGCGTTTGCGGATGTAGGCGTTGGCGTCGCTGTGGCGCTCATGCTGCCAACGCGTACACAGCTGGCGCAGCCACTGCGGCTGGGTCTTGCCGGCATCGTTGAGCCAGTTTCCGACCGAATCCTGCACATAGCGTTCCGGATCGTCGGCCAGTGCTTCCAGCAGCGCGGATGCATGTTCCGGGTGCTGCTTGAACAGTGCGATATGCGTGGCCCAGACACCGCGCGGACGCAGTGCTTCGCAGGCGAAGCGGCGCAGGTACGGCGATGTTTCCTGTGACCACGGTTGCAGGTGCTCCAGCGCCTGCAGTGGTGTGGCAACGATGTCCGTGCGTAGTGCCAGCCACGCCCATTCGCGCACACCGAAATGGGGGTCATCGGCCAGTGTGCGCATCTGCTGCAGCTTCCCTGCCAGCGTTGCGCGGGCATCGCTGCCGATCAGGTAGCAGGCCCAGCCGCGCACGGTATCGGAGCTGTGATGCTGCCAGAGCGCAGGCGCCCCCTGCCCCGCCTCACGCAGCAGTTGCGCAGCCAGGGCCATGCGCAGCGTGATGCCCTTGCCTGAGGCGTCCCGCATGCGTTGCAGCGCCTCCGGTGCAAGCGCAGGCGCCACCACCTGCAGCAGCGCGGCAAAATCCACTGCCAGGCATTCTGCCAGATGGGTGGCGGGGACGCGGCCGGTGTTGAGTGCTTGCCGGCGTTCCGCAGGAATGGCCGTGCTCATGCTGCGGATTCCCGCCCGGCGTCCGTGTGCTGCCAGACCTTGTGCAGCAGCTGTGACAGCTGCTGCTGTTCATCAGCATCCAGGCCGTTGAACAGCCCACCGATCCATTGCGTGTGCTGCTCGAACAGCGATTCGGCCAAACGCTTTCCCGGTGCGGTCAGCACGATCTGCAGGCGGCGGCCATCCCCGTCATCGTTGCGACGCTGCAGCAGGCCTTCGCGCTGCAGGCCGTCGAGCAGGCCGCTGATGGTGGCGCGGGTCACGCCGGCGCGCTCGGCCAGCACATGCGGCGGCAGTGCGCCACCGGCCCCGTGCAACAGGAACAGCACGATGAAGCGACCCTCGCTGAGCCCATGCGGTGCCAGCCGCACGGCGCAGTCGCGATCGATCGACGAGGACAGCGAGAGCAGCTGGAAACACAGGCGCAGCGGCGCGATGTTGGCGTGACCGCGTCGCTGCGCTTCCTCGATCAGGGCATGGTGCTTGGCTTCGATCATCTCACGCACGTGATATGGTTAGGCGCCTAATCATACAGCCGAACAGCCGCTGCCTGTAAACCACAGCCGATATCAGGTGAACTTTCCCAGCAGCAGGCACGCAACCAGCCCGCCGCCCTCCCGGTGCAGCAGCTGCAGTTCGCCCGCGTGCCGCCTCGCCACATTGGCGGCCACTGCCAGCCCAAGTCCCGCTCCACCGGTGGTGCGACTACGAGAACGCTCGCTGCGCTGGAACGGTTGCAGCAGGCGTACTCGGTCGCCCTCGGCGATACCTGGGCCCCGATCCATCACCTCCAGCTGGACCCCTCGCTCAACCACGGCAAGCCGCAGCTCCACCGCCCCGGCATAGCGATCGGCATTGTCGATAAGGTTGTCAAACGCGCGCCGAAGCAGCAGCGCGTCGCCGTGCCAGGGCAGACTGTCCGGCCCCTGGATGGAGATCTCGACACCGCGCAGCAACGCTGCCTGCACGCACTCCTCCAGCAGCGCGGCCAGATCCAGCGGGCGCATCTGCAACGGCTGCAGTTCACCGCGTGCGTAATCGAGCACCTGCTCGATCATCGTGTCCATGCGCTCGATGTCCGCCACCATCCGGGCCGCCTGTGGTGTGGGCGCGAACTCGGCGCGCAGTCGCAGGCCGGTCAATGGTGTGCGCAGGTCGTGCGCCACTGCAGCCAGCATATGGGTCATGTCCTGGGCCTGCGCACGCAGGCGCTCTCGACCGGTGCCGATCGCGGCGGCCAGCATCTGTACCTCGCGCGGGCCATCATCCGGCAGGGGCGTGTCGGCTTGCAGGTCCACGCGTGCACTGGCATCGGCCAAGCGTCGTAGTGGACGCCCCAGCCGGATCGATGCCCACGCCGCCAGCGGCGCCAGCAACACGGCACCGCCCAGCAGCGCCAGTATCACCTGTCGCCGCCAAGCTGCCAGATCACTGTGATCGCTGCCGACCACCCGCCAGCGGCCATCGGCCTGGCGCACGCCCAGTTCAAACGGCGGCCATTGCATCGCGGTCAGCAGCGCGGCCTGCGCCTTCAGTACACCGACCCGCGCCGTGCCGTCGAGCACCTCGCCGCCTTCGATGACCTGCACATCAGGCGCCTTGCCCTGTCCGCTCCAGACCAGGCGCACCTCCTTCGCCGGCAAACCCATCTGCAGCGCCGCCAACTGGGTGAGCCAGTCACTGGCACTGCCCTTTGGTGGCGCATCCTGCGTCGCCAGATGCAGGCCCAGTGGTGCCGCGGCCTGCTCCCCCCGCAGCACCTGCACGGCCTGGTCCAACCGCATCGGTGGCGGCGCGGGCCGAGGCATCCAGCCAACCACGGCCACGCTGACCAGTGTCGCCAGCAGCAGGCTGGCCAGGGCCAGCATCGTGATCCAACGCGCGGTCGGCCACCGGCTGTTCACAGCACCTGTACCTCGGCGTGGAAGCGATAGCCTTCGCCACGCGATGTCTGCACCAGGGCTTCCGCACCGGGTGAGGCCTGCCCGAGCTTGCGGCGCAGGCGGCTGATCGCCAGGTCGACCGCGCGGTCGACGCTGTCACTCGGCTCGCCACGGCTCAGCTGCAGCAGCTGCTCGCGCCCCAGCACCCGCCCGGGGCGTTCGGCCAGCGCCAGCAACAGGCTGAATTCACCACGGCTGAGCACCAGCTCGTTCCCATCCGGCGCCAGCAGGCGACGTTGTTCCGGCAGCAACCGCCAACCAGAAAAGCGCAGTTCACTGGCTACCTGCGCGCGCAGCTTGTCCTGCCGGCGCAGCAGCGCGCGTACCCGCGCCAGCAGCTCGCGCGGGTCGAACGGCTTGGCCAGGTAGTCGTCCGCGCCCATCTCCAGGCCGATCACCCTGTCCGGTGCGCTGCCCATCGCCGACAGCATCAGGATCGGAATGGCCCCTGCCTGCAGCCGGCGGCAGACCGACAGGCCATCCTCACCGGGCATCATCCAGTCGAGGATGATCACGTCCGGGCGATCGACCTGCAGCAGCACGTCCAGCGCCGTCGCGTCCGCTGCCACCCGTACCTGGTAGCCATGCAGCAACAGGCAATCGGCGATGGCATCACGGATGCTGGCGTCGTCATCGACAACGATGACACGGGCGGGAGTCGTCATGCAGGCAGTATCAGGCAGGTCTGTATCAGGACGGTATCAACGCCGATATTCCCGCGATACGCCGCTGCGCGCCAATGGTCACCCATGATCACTGCGGAGCCTTGCCTTGCGCCTCATCCCATTCGTCCTGCTTGCTGCCCCGCTGGCTGCGCTGGCGTCCGATTCCCCCGAACACATCCTGCCGATGTGGATGCAGGGCGGTCATCCGGCCGTGGCCGTGTCGCTGGACGGGCGTGCCGAACCACTGCGATTCGTGGTCGACAGCGCGGCAGGCGCCACGCTGGTCGATGACCGCGTCGTGCGGCGCTACGGTCTGGGAGATGCGGATGCAGAGGTATCACAGGCCCAAGGGGCAAGTGCAGCCTCCGCGCGACTGCAGCGCATACGCAGAACGTCCTGGCAGCTGGGCAGTTGGCAGCTGCAGGCCCAAGCCATGAAGGTCGATCTGTCGTCGTTGCCGAAGGACGATGATCCGGCCATTGACGGCTTGATCGGCAATGATCTGACCGGACGCTGGGACACCCGTTGGGACTTCGGCCGCAATCAACTGGCGCTGTGGACACCCGGCGGATTGAACCTGGAAGGACCGGGTTGCCAGCCCAATGCGCTGCCCGGACGCACTGACGGCCTGCGCCAGTTCGGTTTCATCATGCTTGGACTGGGCGCGCCCGCGGTGGACGCCATCGCCGTGGTCGACACCGGTGCCGCGCAGACCGTCCTCAACGCCGAAGCAGCCCGCGCACTGGGGCTGCGCACCGACGGCAGCGACGCACGGGTGCGGGTGCGTGAAAAGGGCACCGAAGGCCTGGGCGGCGGAAAGCAGGCAACCTGGCTGTACACCCTGCCCGGCATGGTCGGCAACGGCTGGCAGCACCCCTCGATGGAGGTCCGCATCAGCGAACTGCCAGTGTTCAAGGCGATCGGCCTGGAGGGCCGGCCGGCGCTGATCCTTGGTGCGGATGCAATGCGCGGCGGCCAGGTGGACATCGGTGCCGGCGCGTCCCGGATCTGCCTGCGCCGGCCGCAGGCCAGCTGACATCCGGCAATGACGCCAGCGGCAGCCTGGCGTAGCATCACCGTGCGCCCCACCAGGAGTTCCACGCATGTGCCGTGCTGCCCTGATGTTGCTGACGCTGTTCCCGCTGGCTGTGCTGGCTGCACCTCCCCCGGTACCCTCGCCGGCCCGCATCGATGCCGAAGCGCAGCGGTTGATGCAGGCCGCACAGGCGCGCGGCATGGCACTGGCGGTGATCGACGGCGGCAAGGTGGTGCACGTCGCCGCCTACGGCGAGCGCAATACCGCAGGCGAATCACTGCGCACCGATACGGTGATGTACGCCGCCTCGCTGACCAAGATGGCATTCGGCCATCTGGTCGCGCAGCTGGCGCAGGACCGCAGGATCGATCTGGATGCCAGCATCGCCACAGCGCTGGACAAGCCGTTGCCGGACTATCCGCCCGAAACGAAGAAGTACGCCGACTACAGCGTGCTGGCCGATGATGCGCGCTGGCGCCAGCTCACCCCTCGCCTGCTGCTCAACCACGCCAGTGGCTTTGCCAACTTCGGGTTTCTTGAACCGGACGGCCGGCTGAAGTTCCACTTCGATCCAGGCAGCCGCTACGGCTATTCCGGCGACGGGCTGATCCTGCTGCAGTTCGTGATCGAACGCGGACGGCTGGGCGAGGATGTAGGTGCGTTGATGCAGCAGCGGGTATTCGACCGCTTCGGCATGACCCGCACCAGCATGATGTGGCGCGGGGACTTCGCCACCAACCTGGCCGACGGCTGGACCATGGAGGGCACCGCCGAGCCGCACGATGAGCGCAGCCGCGTGCGCGCGGCCGGTTCGATGGATACCACCATCGCCGACATGGCCCGTTTCGCCGCCGGCTACGTGCGCGGCGATGGGCTGTCAGCGACGATGCGCAAGGAGCTGGTGCGGCCGCAGCTGCCGATCACCACCGCCAGCCAGTTCCCCACCCTGCAGCCGGAGCTGCCGAAGGCGCTGCAGCGCAAGGACCTGGCGGCCGGCCTGGGAGTGGTGACGTTCCGTGGCCCGCAAGGCGCGGGCTTCTACAAGGGCGGCCACGATGATGCGGTCGGTAATACGCTGGTGTGCGTCGAGCAGCAGCAGCGCTGCGTGGTGATCCTGGGCAACGATGTGCGCGCCGAGGCGACCTTCCCGGCGCTGGTGGCCTTCGTGCTCGGCGACATCGGCGTACCGTGGCAGTGGGAGTACGGCGCAGCGAAGGCATTCGTGAAGTAGATCCACGCCATGCGTGGATGACCTCCCTTCAACGCGCCTGCTCGAAGAACATCAGGTAGACCAGCCGCCCATTCTCCGGCCGGTCGCCGAAGGCCGGGCCGGCGGTATGCCAGAACCACGGGCGCAGCAGCACCAGGCGGTTGAAGCGCATCGGGATGCGCATGGTCATTTCCCACTGGCTGTCGTCGACGCTGTCGCGCTCGATGATGTCCCGATGCATGTCGCCGCCGTTGGCGTAGCCCAGCGCAGCCAGCTCGTGGGCGTTCAGCGCCATGCGCTCGGTGTTGGTGCGGCGATGGCGGAAGAACTCGGTACCCCCTTCGCAGTGCTCCGGGGCGCTGAGGTAGAGGATGCCGGACCAGTGCGAATGGTCGGTGTGCACCTTGGCGCGACCCACATCGCTGGCCAGGGTCAGCCGGAACTTGCCGTGCGACTGCAACGGATTGACCGGCCGCAGCGGCTCGTTGACCAACCGCGACGCGGCCTCGGACAGGCCGTCCAGCTCCAGCCGTTCGAGCGAATTACGCCCGGGGAATGCCCCCTCCTGCGCCGGGTAGGTCAGGCCCAGGCCGGCCTGGCGCAGGCCGTGTGCATCGGCTGGAGAGAGGAAGTCGTCGACGACGATGAACGAGGTAGGCATGGTCTGCGAGCGTAGCGACGCGGCGCCATGGCGGCAACCGGACAACAAAAAAACCCCGCCTCGCGGCGGGGTTTTTCCTTGCATCGGGGGAGACGCGCCGGCCAGGGCCGGCAACGTCCGACGCGGGCGTGGACCTTAGAAGTCCATGCCGCCCATGCCACCCATGCCGCCCATGCCACCGGCGCCGCCCATGGCCGGCTCGTCCTTCTTCGGAGCTTCGGCAACCATGGCTTCGGTGGTGATCATCAGGCCAGCGATCGAGGCCGCGTTCTGCAGCGCCGAACGGGTCACCTTGGTCGGGTCCAGGATGCCGAACTGCAGCATGTCGCCGAACTCGCCGGTGGCGGCGTTGTAGCCGAAGCTGCCGGTGCCTTCCTTGACCTTGTTGATGATGACCGACGGCTCGTCACCGGCGTTGGCAACGATCTCGCGCAGCGGGGCTTCCATCGCACGCAGGGCGATCTGGATGCCGTGGTTCTGGTCTTCGTTGGCGCCCTTCAGGCCGGCCAGCGCGGTGATCGCGCGGACCAGGGCAACGCCGCCGCCCGGAACCACGCCTTCTTCAACGGCCGCACGGGTGGCGTGCAGGGCGTCGTCGACGCGATCCTTCTTTTCCTTCATTTCGATTTCGGTCGAGGCGCCGACCTTGATCACGGCAACACCGCCGGCCAGCTTGGCCACGCGTTCCTGCAGCTTCTCGCGGTCGTAATCCGAGGAGGTGTCCTGGATCTGGGTCTTGATCTGCGCCACGCGTGCATCAACGTTGGCCTTGTCGCCGACGCCGTCGATGATGGTGGTGTTCTCCTTGGAGACCTGCACCTTCTTGGCGCGGCCCAGGTCCTTGATGGTGGCCTTCTCCAGCGACAGGCCGACTTCTTCGGAGATCACGGTGCCGCCGGTCAGCACGGCCATGTCTTCCAGCATCGCCTTGCGACGGTCGCCGAAGCCCGGAGCCTTGACGGCCACGACCTTGACGATGCCACGGATGGTGTTGACGACCAGGGTGGCCAGCGCTTCGCCTTCAACTTCCTCGGCCACGATCAGCAGCGGCTTGCCGGCCTTGGCGACGCCTTCCAGCACCGGCAGCAGGTCACGGACGTTGGAGATCTTCTTGTCGTGCAGCAGGATGAACGGGTCATCCAGGTCAGCGGTCTGCGACTGCTGGTTGTTGATGAAGTACGGCGACAGGTAGCCGCGGTCGAACTGCATGCCCTTGACCACGTCCAGCTCGTTGTCCAGGCCCGAGCCTTCTTCAACGGTGATGACGCCTTCCTTGCCGACTTCCTTCATCGCGTCAGCGATGATCTGGCCGATCGACTCGTCCGAGTTGGCCGAGATGGTACCGACCTGGGCGATCGCCTTGTCGTCGGCGGTCGGCTTGGAGATGTTCTTCAGCTCGGCGACGGCGGCCGAAACGGCCTTGTCGATACCGCGCTTGAGGTCCATCGGGTTCATGCCGGCGGCAACGGCCTTGGCGCCTTCGCGGATCAGGGCCTGGGCCAGCACGGTGGCGGTGGTGGTGCCGTCGCCGGCATCGTCGTTGGTGCGCGAAGCAACTTCCTTCACCATCTGCGCGCCCATGTTCTCGAACTTGTCAGCCAGTTCGATTTCCTTGGCGACGGAGACGCCGTCCTTGGTGATGGTCGGGGCGCCGAAGCTCTTTTCCAGCACGACGTTGCGGCCCTTCGGGCCCAGGGTGGCCTTGACGGCATTGGCGAGAACGTTGACGCCGCGCACCATGCGCGAACGGGCGTCTTCACCGAAACGAATATCCTTGGCAGCCATTGCATTTACCTCATTGGTAGCGCCGGACGATGCCCGGCGGCTGGGAGTTTGGGATCAGGTTGAAACAGGTCGCGCCGAGGCTCAGCCGATGACGGCGAGCACGTCGTCTTCGCGCAGGACCTTGTATTCGACGCCTTCGCTCTTGTACGAGCTGCCGGCGTACTGGCCATAGATGACCTTGTCGCCGACCTTCAGCGACGGCGCGCGCACGTTGCCGTTGTCCAGCGGCTTGCCCGGGCCGACGGCCACGACCTCACCCTTGGTGGACTTTTCCTTGGCCGAGTCGGGGATGACGATGCCACCGGCGGAGATTTCGTCGGCTTCGATCGGCTTGACCACAACGCGGTCGTGCAGCGGCTTGATGCTCATAGGAGACCTCTTAAGTGATTGATTGGTCTAAAAAAGTCCGGCGATGTTAGCACTCACCCCAGGCGAGTGCCAGAACCGCACGTGAAGAAACCCGACAACGTCGGGAGCAGGGCAGAGATGGAGCCCCGCCGCCCCCTTTCAAGGGCGGAATGAAAAAATTTTTTCCACCCGCGCGCCTCGGCCAAGGCGTCGGTCCTGGACAATTTCGGTGACAAGCGTCGCACTGTCAGATATCTGACGTTCATTTACGACAAAGTGTCACTGGATCGGCCTTAGGCTCGGTCACGCATTCCCAATCACAAGGAGTAGTCGATGCGATTGCTGTCCCCGCTTGCCGCCGCCTGCCTGCTGGCACTGGCCGCGGCGCCGGCCCAGGCCGAGGTCTTCATCAACGAACTGCACTACGACGACAGCACCGCCGCCGGTGACGTCGGCGAAGCCATCGAAGTGGTCGCTACCGCAGGTGAAGACCTGTCCGGCTACCGCCTCTACCTCTACAACGGCAGCAATCCTTCGGCCGCCACGGTCTACGCCAACAACCCGGTCCCGGCCGGCACCGCCGCCGGTTGCGGCAGCGCCAGCATCGCCGTGGTCAACTACCCGACCAACGGCATCCAGAACGGCCCGAACGACGGCATCGCCCTGGTCGACGCCAGCGGCAAGGTGGTCCAGTTCCTCAGCTACGAGGGCGCCATCACCGCCTCCGGTGGCCCTGCCGCCGGCATGACCAGCCAGAACATTCCGGTGGCCGAGACCAACAGCACGGCGCCGGGCACCTCGCTGCAGCTGACCGGCAGCGGCAGCCAGTACGCCCACTTCACCTGGGCCGAGTCGGCCAGGCAGACCTTCGGCAGCTGCAACAACGGCCAGACCTTCAGTGGCGGCGGCACCCCGGGCCCGAACACGCCGCCGTCGGTGTCCACCACCACCCCGGCGCAGGGCAGCAGCACCTTCCCGGCCGCGGCCGATCTGGAAGTGGTGTTCAGCGAGACGGTGAACCTGGCCAGCGGCGCGTTCGCGCTGAGCTGCGGTACCTCCGGCAGCGTGCCGCTGACCTTCCCGGCCAGCGGACGCAGCGTGAAGCTGTCCACCAACACCGCGCTGGTGGCCGGTGAAGCCTGCCGCTTCGACATCCGCGCCGCGCGCATCACCGACCTGCAGGGCGCACACCCGGCGGCCGACAGCCGCATCGCCTTCACCGTGGCCAGCACCGGCGGCAATCCGGACCCGGGCAACCCGGGTGTGCCGGCCGGCTACTACTCCAAGGTCAACACCTCCAGCCCGAGCCAGCTGCGCTGCTCGCTGCACGCAACAATCAAGGGCCACACCGCCTACCCGTACAGCGGCTCGGGCACCAGTACCTGGACCATCCTGGAGATCGCAGACGAGGACCCGAACAACCCGAACCGCATCCTTGACGCGTATCGCAACCGCAGCTACGCCAAGGTGACCGATCGCGCCGGCAGCGGCAGTGGCCTGAAGTACAACCGCGAGCACACCTGGCCGAACTCGCTGGGTTTTGCCACCACCACGGGTGACAAGGGCCTGCCGTACGCGCCGTATACCGATACCCACATGCTGTACCTGACCGATGCACAGTGGAACGCCGACCGTGGCAACAAGCCGTTCGGCAAGTGCGACGCCAGCTGCGGCGAGCGCGCCACCGAGGCCAACAACGGCCAGGGTGGCGGCAGTGGTGGCTATCCGGGCAACTCCAACTGGGTGCGCACGCCGGACGGCAACACCGGCACGTTCGAGGTGTGGGGCAAGCGCAAGGGCGACATGGCACGTGCGGTGATGTACATGGCGATCCGCTACGAGGGCGGCAAGGATGCAGCCACTGGCCAGTCCGAGCCGGACCTGGAGCTGACCGACGACCGCAGCAGGATCGTCAAGACCAGCAGCTCGCCGGCCTACATGGGCCTGCTGTCGACGCTGATCGACTGGCACCTGTCCGACCCGCCGGATGATGCCGAGCGTGCGCGCAATGACGTGATCTACAGCTTCCAGGGCAACCGCAACCCGTTCATCGACCACCCCGAGTGGGCGACCCCTGGCCTGTTCACCTCGGCCAAGCCGGCCAGCTGCCAGCTGGCCAACTGACCGCGCAACGCAGCGGTCCACGGCCGCCGCCGGGTCCTGACCCGGCGGCGGCCCTATACTCGACGGTCATGTCGACCGTCGATCCCGTCCTGCTGCTGTTGACCACCTGCCCGGACCGGGCCAGTGCCGAGCGCATCGCGCACGCGCTGGTTGGCGAGCGCCTGGCCGCGTGCGTGACCCGCCTCGATGGCGCGCAGTCGACCTACCGCTGGCAGGGCGAGGTGACCACCGACGCCGAGCTGCAGCTGCTGGTGAAGACCACCGCGAGTCGCGTCGATGACGCAATCGCCCGGATCGTCGAACTGCATCCGTATGAACTCCCGGAGTGCATCGCGGTCGAAACCCGGGCCGGCCTGCCGGCGTATCTGGACTGGATCCGGGCACAGACCCGGGAGGACACTGATTGAAGACTCTGTTTGCGCGTGGCGCCGCCCTGTGCGCCCTGATGTGGCTCTCGCTGCCCGCCTTCGCCCTGGATGAGAAGGACCTGCTGCCGGTGGACCAGGCGTTCGCGCTGACCGCGAGTGCCCCCGAACGTGGCCAGGTGCAGCTGCAGTTCAAGATCGCGCCCGGCTATTACCTGTATCGCCACCGCACCAGCGTCAAGGCCGACCCGGCCTTCAATGCCGGCGCGCTGCAGATGCCCAAGGGCGACAAGCACCACGACGATTTCTTCGGCGAGGTCGAAACCTATCGCGAGCGCCTGCAGGCCACCCTGCCCGGCACGCCGACCGAGGCCGCCGGCACCATCAGCCTGGAAGTGCGTTACCAGGGCTGCGCAGATGCCGGTGTCTGTTACCCGCCGCAGAAGCGCGTGGTGCAGGTCACCCTGCCCGGCAGCGGTGCACAGGCCGCGGCCCCTGCCGCGCGCGCCGGTGCGGCCAGTCCGTTCAACAACCCGCTGGCCGGTGCCGGCAACAGCGGCGGCCTGCGCCTGCCAGGTGCGGCCAGCAACAGCCAGGCGCTGCCGCTGCCGTCGGAGCAGGCGTTCGGCTTCGATGCCATCGCCAGCGACGGCAACACCCTGCTGCTGCGCTTCAGTCCGGCACCGGGCTACTACCTGTATCGCGACCGCACCTCGCTGAAGCTGGAAGGCAGCACCGGCGTGCAGGCCGGCACGCCGCGCTGGCCAGCCGCGCAGTCGCATCGCGACGAGCACTTCGGCGATGTCTCGGTGTACTTCAACCAGGTGGAAGTGCCGCTGCCGTTGCGGCGCACGGTTGCCGACGCGGTTGACGGCACCCTCGTGGTGACCTTCCAGGGCTGCCAGACCGATGGCATCTGCTACCCGCCAATGACCCGCCGGGTGAAGCTGTCGATCCCGGCCGGCAAGGTCAGCGCCAGCGCCGACCAGGCACCGCCGCGCAACGAGGTAATCAGCCCGTTGGCTGCGGCGCCACGCGAAGGCGCCAACGGCGCCCCCCTGCGCCTGCTGCCGACGGTGCCCAATACGGATGCCGCCCCCCCGGCCGTCGCAGGCCCCGTGGACGGCAATGAATTCGCCGCCGATGCGCGCGGTGACAACGCGCTGCGTACGCGCCCGCCGGCGACCACACCGAACCCGGACCGTTCGTTCGTCTGGGTGCTGCTGCTGGCGCTGGCCGGCGGCCTGGTGTTGAACCTGATGCCCTGCGTGCTGCCGATCCTGTCGCTGAAGGTCCTGAGCCTGGCGCAGAGTGGCGAAAGCCCGCAGCGCGCACGCAGCCACGCGCTCTGGTACACCTTGGGCGTGCTGGTCGCATTCGCGGTGATCGGTGCGTTGATGGTGGGCCTGCGCGCAATCGGCAACGCCGTCGGCATCGGCTTCCAGCTGCAGCACCCGGGCGTGGTGGCGGCGCTGGCCTACATCATGTTCGCGGTAGGCCTGAGCCTGTCCGGCGTGTTCACCCTGGGCGGCGGCATCGGCAACCTGGGCCAGTCGCTGGCCAGCCGCAGCGGCCCGGCCGGTGACTTCTTCACCGGTGCGCTGGCCTGCGTGGTCGGCAGTGCCTGCGTCGGCCCGTTCATGGGTGGCGCGATCGCCTACGCGTTCATTGCCCCGCCGCTGAAGGCGATGACCGTGTTCCTGTTCCTCGGCCTGGGCCTGGCGCTGCCGTTCCTGCTGATCGGCTTCGTGCCGGCGCTGGCGCGCCGCCTGCCCAAGCCCGGCCCGTGGATGGAAACGCTCAAGCACGTGCTGGCCTTCCCGATGTACGCCACCGCGCTGTGGCTGCTGTGGGTGCTGGGCAAGCAGCGCGGCGTGGACGGCATGGCGCTGGTGCTGAGTGGCCTGTTGCTGTTCGCCTTCGGCCTGTGGCTGTTCGAGCGCAACCGCTGGACCGGTTCGCGTGCAGTAACCCTGCTCGGCGTGCTGCTGGCGATCGGCGCATTGGTACCGGCCTGGGGCGTGACCCAGCTGGCAGCGCCGGCTCGCGCCGCACAGGCCGCCAGCGACAACGTGGTGGAGTATTCGCCGCAGTTGCTGGACCGCCTGCGCGCCGACAACCGCGTGGTGTTCGTCAACATGACCGCCGACTGGTGCGTGAGCTGCAAGGCCAACGAGCGCGCCGTGCTGTCGCGGCCGGAGTTCAAGGACCTGCTCAAGCGCACCAACGCGGTGTACATGCGCGGTGACTACACCAACGTCGATCCGCAGATCACCACATTCCTGGAAGAGCACAAGGCCGTCGGCGTACCGCTGTACGTGGTGTACGGCCCCGGCGCGCCGCCGACCGTGCTGCCGACCCTGCTGACCCAGGCGGTGGTGGAGGAAGCGCTGCTGCGCACCGCACGATGAAGTGGCAACGGCCAGCGCTGCTGTGGACTGCGGTGCTGGCCGCCGGCCTTGGCCTGTGGGCCGGCCATCGATTGGCTCCTGCGCCGGTTGGGCCTGAGGCCATGCCAGCGGCGCCTGCTGTGGCTGTGGCGGCTGCGGCACCTGCCCTGCAGGTCGGCGGCAGCCTGCCCGCGCTGTCGCTGCCCGATCTTGAAGGCCGGCCGCTGGACCTGCGCCAGCACGCTGGCGGTCGCCCGCTGTTGATCAATGTCTGGGCCAGCTGGTGCGCGCCCTGCGTGGAAGAAATGCCCGAACTGGCGCGTTTCGCACATATCCAGGGCGAGCACGGTGTGCAGGTGCTGGGACTGGCGCTGGATACGCCGGAGGACGTGCGCGGTTTCCTGCAGCGGGTACCGGTGGATTATCCGATCGTGATCGAGACCCCGGGGCCGCGCGATGCCAGCGTGCAGCTGGGCAATACACAGGGCCTGCTGCCCTACAGCGTGCTGTTCGATGCGCAGGGGCGGCTGGTGAAGGCAAAGCTGGGACCGTTCGCCCACGGCGAGATCGACAGCTGGGTGAAGTGAGGGTGTTTTTTGCAGGGCTTGCAGCCCTGCACCCTGCTCGATGCAACGGCAACAGCCAAAGCCAAAGCGGGCATTCCGTGGGATGGCGGGGCAGTGTCGGAGTGCGGGGACGCTGCAAGTACGTCCCTGTAAGCTTGGCAGCCGCATCCATGCGGCTGACACCCCGCACTCCGACACCGCCCCGCCTCTGACAGATCTTCGCGGCTGTTGGTAGGTGTCGACCTTGGTCGACACATCTGTCAGATATCGATATTCAGAACGGAATCAGACCCCGTGCCGACCAACGGTCGGCACCTACCAAAGCAGAACGCCGTTCCGACAGATCGCAGGAAACTGTCGAAGGCGGGGTGGGTCCGGTTGAGGGGGCGTGAGCCGCATGGATGCGGCGACCGAGCTTACATGGGTGAGGGCGCTTTGCTTGCAAAGCACTGCTTCGCAAGCGCCCGAACGCACAGCCGCCAGCGGCTGGGCCGGGCCCCGGAGGGGGACTTGCAGCGTCCCCCTCAACCGGACCCACCCCGCCAACCCACGGAAAGCCAGCTTTTGACGTTGACGTTGCTCCGGCTTGTAGCGGGTGCAGGGCTGCAAAGCCCTGCAACAAAACCCTCCTTGACCGTAGCCCGTCCGCCACGGAGAATTCCGCGACTAATTCTCATTTGCTGTTGCGCAGGATGCGGGCGGCAGCCTTCCAGGCCCTCCTCCTTCCATGTTCAAGAACGTCCTGTTCCAACTGCACTGGCTGCTGGGCATCACCGCCGGTGCCGTATTGGCCGTGATGGGCCTCAGCGGCGCCGTGCTGTCCTTCGAGGACGAACTGCTGCGGGCGGCCAACCCCGGCTTCGCCGAAATCGCCGAGCATCATGCCGACGGCCAGCTTCCGCTTGAACTCAGCGAACTGGTGCCGCTGCTGCAGGCCGGCGGTGATCGCCCCCTGCAGCGCCTGCGCGTGGACGCCACCGGGCAGCGGCCTTCGGTGGCACGCTTCGCTGGTGGCAAGGAGCACTGGGTCTACTTCGACCCGTACAGCGGCGAGCGCTTCAGTGCCTTGCGTGGGCAGGCGTTCTTCGATTTCGTCGAGGACCTGCATCGCCACCTCGCCGCCGGCGAGCGCGGCAAGTGGATCACCGGCAGCTGTGCGATCGCGCTGCTGTTCTTCACCCTGTCCGGTCTTTACCTGCGCTGGCCGCGCCGCTGGTGGCACTGGCGCAGCTGGCTGGCGGTGGAATGGAAACGCAGCGGCCGTGGCCTCCTGTGGAGCCTGCACTCGGTGGTCGGCACCTGGATGCTGCTGATCTACCTGATGAGTGCGCTGACCGGCCTGTGGTGGTCCTTCGACTGGTATCGCAGTGCCGCCAATACGCTGCTTGGCGTCGCACCGGCCGCCAAGCACAAGGTCGCCACCGGCGCCACCCTGAACCTGGAGCGCATCGAAGCCACGCTGTATGCCCTGCCCGGCGTGCACACCGGCTACATCGACCTGCGCCTGCCGGAAAAGCCTGGCCAGGCGCTCAACGTGCGGGTGATGGCTGGCGATCCGTCACAGCGCGGTGGTCACCATGACCGTGCACATGATCTGCTGCAGCTGGATCCGGCCAGCGGGGCAATCCTCGATTCGCGCCCCTACGCGCGCCAGGGCGCCGGCGCGCAGCTGGCCACCAGCGTGTTCGCATTGCACTCGGGCAGCTACTTCGGCATGCCCGGGCGTGTCGTGGTGATGCTCAGCAGTCTGGCCATGAGCCTCTTCTTCATCACCGGCTGGATGCTGTACCTGGACCGCCGCCGCAGCCAGCGTGCCGCGCGCGGGCTGCGCCGGTCGCTGCCGGTTGCCACCGATGATGGCCGCGCACCTTGGCTGGTCGTGCATGCCAGCCAGAGCGGGCTGGGCGAGCAGCTGGCCTGGCGTGCCGCCGCGCAGCTGCAGGCCGCTGGCCATGGCGTGCAGGTACTGCCATTGGCCCGGGTCGATGCCCCGCAGCTCGCGCGCACTGCGCAGGCATTGTTCGTACTGAGCACCTTCGGCGATGGCGAACCGCCGGATGCGGCACGGGGCGCTGCGCGGCGGCTGCTGGCACAAGCGCCCGATCTGTCGGGCCTGCAGTTCGGCCTGCTCGCCCTGGGTGACCGCCAGTACCCGCATTACTGCGGCTTTGGCCGCCAATTCGATGGCTGGCTGCTGGGCAACGGCGCACGTGCGCTGTTCGAGCGCATCGATGTCGATGCCGCCGCGATACCGGCGCTGCGCCAGTGGCAGCAACATCTCGGCGCGCTGACCGGCATCGCCACCGATGACAGCGTGTTGCCGGCCGCGACGCAGATGCACGAGTGGCGCCTGCTCGGCCGTGACCGCCTCAATCCAGGCAGCATGGGCGGCGCCATCTGGCGCATCCGTCTTGCGCCACCGGCCGATGTGCAGTGGCAGGCGGGCGACATCCTGCACATCGCGCCCCGCCACAACGCGCGGCACGCCGCTGCGGTGCTGAAGGCACATGGGCTGGATCCCCAGCAGCCGCTGCTGATTGACGGCCAGCCGCGCACGCTGTTGGCGCTGGCCAGCGAGCGCGAGCTGCCCGATGCCGATGCTGCGCTGGCGGTGCAGGATGCGTGCCTCTGGCTGGCAGGGCTGCCACTGCTGCCGGGGCGCGAGTACTCCATCGCATCCTGTACGGATGACGGTGCGGTCGAACTGGTGGTGCGGCTGGTCCATGACGAAACCGGACGCACTGGCCTGGGTTCGGGCTGGCTGTCGCTGCATGCGCCGGTCGGTGCCAGCATCGTGGCCCGCGTGCACCGCAACCCCGGTTTCCATCGCGTTGGCGGTGCGCCGATGGTGCTGATCGGCAATGGCACCGGCATCGCGGGCCTGCGCAGCCTGCTGCGCGAAGCCGCGCATGCAGGTGAACACGGGCACTGGCTGCTGTTCGGCGAACGCCAGCGCGCGCACGACTTCCTGTTCGCCGATGAGATCGAAGCGTGGCAGGCCGATGGCCATCTCGCGCGGGTGGACCTGGCGTTCTCGCGCGATGGTGAGGGCGGCTATGTGCAGGATCGCCTGCGTGCAGCAGCCGATGCCCTGCGCGACTGGATGCAGCGTGGTACGGTCATCCACGTCTGCGGTTCGCTGCTGGGCATGGCCGAAGGCGTGGACCAGGTGCTGCGCGAAGCACTGGGTGATGAAGAAGTGGAAACGCTGCTGGAGACCGGGCGCTACCGTCGCGACGTGTATTGAGCCACAAGGGTAGTGCCGGCCAGCGGCCGGCACTACCGGAGCACGATCAGGCCGCAGCGCGCGCCTGTGGCATCGACTGCAACTGGAACGCGCCCACCGCTTCGGTCAGCGCGTGTACCTGCGCCTGCATCTGCGCGGTGGAGGCACCAGCCTCTTCCACCAGGCTGGCGTTGCGCTGGGTGCTGGCTTCCATCTGCACGATGGTCTGCTTCACCTGCGCGATGCCGGCATGCTGGTCCTGCGATGCACTGCGGATACCGGCCAGCAGCTCGGCCAGCTGCTGCACGCTGCCAACGATCTCGCCCATCGTGATGCCCGCCTGCTCGGCCTGCTGGTTGCCCTGGCCAACACGCGCCACCGAATCCTCGATCAGTCCTTTGATCTGCTTGGCCGCTTCGGCACTGCGCTGGGCCAGCAGGCGCACTTCCGCAGCCACCACGGCGAAGCTGCGGCCCTGCTCACCTGCGCGCGCGGCTTCCACCGCGGCATTCAGCGCGAGGATGTTGGTCTGGAAAGCGATGCCATCGATCAGCTGGGTGATGTCGCCGATCCGCCGCGAGGCCTCGCTGATGCCATGCATGGTCGCGACCACCTGGCCGACGGCCTCGCCACCGCGCTGGGCCACCGCGGCCGCCCCCTGCACTAGGGCATCTGCGCGGCCCGCGGCATCGGCATTGCGGCCAACGGTGTCGGTCAACTCGTGCATCGACGCTGCCGTTTCTTCCAGGTTGGCCGCCTGCTGTTCGGTACGCTGCGACAGATCATGGTGCCCGGCAACGATCTCACCAACGCCGGTGTCGAGGCTGGACGTCGCCTGCTGGATGCGGGTGACGATGCGGCCCAGTTGCGCGACCGTGGCGTTGGCATCGTCGCGCATGCGTGCGAACACGCCCTGCAGCTCACCTTCCATGCGCACGCTGAGGTCACCACGGGCCAGCGCCGCCAGAAGCGCCTGCAGATCGCCGAGGTTGGTCTCGAAGGTCGCCAGCAGGCGGTTGATGCTGGTCGACAACGTGCGCACGAAGCCCTGTTTTCCCTCCAGCGCGATGCGGCCGTGCAGGTCGCCATGTGCGGCGGCGTCGACCAGTGCTGCCACTTCGGTTTCCAGCAGCGTTTCCAGCGCGCGGCTGCGCCACTCCACTGCCACGCCGAGGAAATGCCCTTCGTCGGTGATGGCATTGGCGATCAACTGGTAGCGGACGCCGGCATGACCGATCTCGCGCTCCTCGCGCTGGCGCACGCCAGCCAGGCTGGCCAGTGCCGGATGCAGGCGTACCGCATCGCTCCCCACCAGATCTTCAAGCCGGAGTGCAAGCTGCTCCAGCAGCGCCGGATTGGCGTACGCCACCAGGCCTTCGGCATCGATCACCATCAAGCCGGCCTGTGCGCTGTCCAATGCCTGGCGCACGCGGGTGTTGCCGCGGGCCACCGCACGCTCGGTCTCGATGCGCGCGCGCAGGCGCTGCTGCATGTCGACCAGGCGCTGGGCCAGCTGGCCGATTTCATCGTTGGCGTTGTAGACGCGCAGGGTGGTGTCGAGGCGGTCGTCGGCGATGTCGCTGGCGAAACGCAGGGTGTCCTGGATCGGCTGGCGCACCGCACGCAGCACCAGCACCAGGCTGGTGATCAGCACGCCGGCCACCAGCAGCAGGGTCAGTGCGAACACCACGCTCATGGTGCGCGCGCCGGCCTGCTGGCGTGCCTGCGCCCTGGCCAGCGCCGCCACCTGTGCCTGCTGGAATGCGGCCAACGCCGGCGCTACGCCCGTGGCGGTATCCAGCAGCGACTGCGCTTCCACATCCAGGCCGACGCGGGCAGCGGTATACCCCAGCAGTGCGGCCTGATACGCCTCCATCCCGGTGCGCAGGGTGTCCTGCACATCCGCAGGCAGGCCCGCCAGCGCGAGGTCGAACGGCAGCTTCTCCTCGCTGGCGCGGTCGGCGTGGGTGGAATCACCGTCGAGCAGCAGCAGTGCCTCCTGCCTTCGCATCTTCTGCAGGGACAGCGCCAGCGCGGGCCGCTGCTGCACATCCACCTGCGCCTGCAGGGTGTCGGCGGCCTGCTGCAGCTGCGCAGCGAGGCCGGCATCACCACGGCCCATCTCGTCGACCCGTTCGAACAGGGCGGCCACACCCTGCGAGAACGCGTCGGCGGCTTCGGTCAGCGCCTGCAGGGCCTTGCGCCGGCCCGCATCCATCGGCATCGCGCGCAGCGCCTGCAGATCGGTCTGCAACGCCTTCTGCGTGGCCAACAGCTGCGCGCGGTCGGCATCATCGAAACTGCGTGCATACTGGGTCTGCAGGCGACGCGCTTCGGCCACCCGCGTGGACAGGCTGGCAGCCAGATCGCTGCCGCGCTGGTAGCTGGCCTGGCTGCGCGCAGCCAGTGCGTTGGCATGGCCAGTCCAGGCGTAGACAGCAGCGATCGCCACCAGGCCCAGGCCGCAGATCCACAGTGTGGCCTTGAGCTTGTTGGCCACGCTGAGCCGATGTGGCTGCAGCCAGCGCAGCAGCCCGGGGGACGCCGAGTGCAACGCAGCAAGGCGCGTGCGCAGGGACCGGAGGTGGGGGACAACGGCCGACATGACAGACTCCAGGCGGAAAGACGCACCTGTATCGGCCGTATGCGAAGAAACTTTAGGTCTAATTTTCTTCTTCGCGGATCCGATCTCGCTTCTTGTACCGGCAACAAGCGACGATGCGATGACAGAGAACACCTCCATTTCTCATCTCCTGAGAATCCCGACTGATAGAACTACGTTTCACACAACTACCTTGGAGCAACTGCAGCCATGCTTAGCAGCACGGTACTGAATCAGATTCAGACGCTTGGCATCCCTGTCGGGATCGGTACTGTCATAGTTGTCCTCGCAACTATCGTGCGCTGGTTCTTCGGACCTCCTATGGACAGTTTCCACCGCTGGAGAGAGTCAAAGCATCGGGATCGCGAGTACTTGCTGAAGATCGCGGATCATTCAGAGGATGATCTGGAAGCAAGCTGGGTAAAGGAGTCCACGTTGCAGGAGGCATTTCGAGGGCGCTATGGCCTCCTGGTCGGGCGCGAGGAGCGCCGGGCCTACTTCAACCTCATGCGCTGCTACTCGCCAAGCATAAAATGGCGCCATATCAGGGGCATAAGCACACTGGCACGGCGCAGCATGGATGGCGCCGGCATTGAATTTCACATGCCCAAGCGAGAGCGCCGCTGGCGATACGCTGCCGCTGCTACTGGCATGATCTTCTATCTGTTCGGCAGCGTGCTTTGGGTTGAAGGCCTGCTTTCCGCCATGCATGGCTCTTGGGCGGGAATTGTTCTGGGGGTTCCGGTCGCAGTAATGGGCGCTTTCACAACGCGCGTATCCCTGTTCCCTCTGCAGAGCTACGACGCAGTTGGAAAAGTTATCCAGCCTAATGAGCGTAATGAGTTTCTTTTGATTCCGATCCCCGAAGCAAAGAAGCCAGAGCCCTCCTCTCTCAAGCCGGCGCCAATTGACGCTATTCCGCGCCACCGCGCTTGACCTCACCCCCGGTTGGGGGAGCACAGTGGACATCCCTCCCCCGCCCGCTGCCTCCATGACGACGCTCGATGTCCCCCGCTACCTGCAGCGCCTGCAGCTGGATGCGCCGCCACCGCGGACCCTGGCCGGCCTGACCCTGCTGCAGCAGCGCCACAACGCACTGCTGCCCTTCGAGACCCTCAGCTGCCTGCTGCGCGATGCGGTGCCGATCGACCTGGACAGCGTGCAGCGCAAGCTGCTCGACGAGCGCCGCGGTGGTTACTGCTTCGAACTCAATGGCGGGTTGCTGGCGCTGCTGCAGGCATTGGGCTTCGATGCGCAGCCATTGAGCGCGCGGGTACTGCTGACCGCCCAGGACGGCGAACTGACCGCGCGTACCCACCTGCTGCTGCGCGTGAACGTAGACAGCGACGATTGGCTGGTGGATGCCGGTTTCGGCAGCCTGACCCCGACCGTGCCGCTGCGCCTGCATGATCCGCAGCCGCAGGCCACGCCGCACGAACGCTATCTGCTGCAGCGCCTGACCGACGAGGGTGATTTCGTGCTGTCGGCCGAGTCCAACGATGGTTGGCGGGCGATGTATCGGTTCGACCTGCAGGCGCCGGCACCGATCGATAACGTGGTGGGCAACTGGTACGTGTGCACCCATCCCGATTCCAGTTTCCCCGGGCAGCTGCGCGCGTCGCTGACCGGGCCGGACTGGCGCCGCACCATCGGCAGCGGCAACTACACCGAGTATCGCCCCGGGCAGGCACCGGACAAGCGCCCGCTGCATGATGTGGGTGATGTGCGTGCCGTGCTGCAACAGCGCTTCGGCATGCAGCTACCGGACGACCCGCGACTGGACCCGGCCATCAATGACTGGCTGCAGCGCTCGCGCGCCGCGACCTTGTAGGGCCGAGCCCATGCTCGGCTGAGCTGGAGCGGCTGGGCCAACAGCAGCCAAGCGTGGTCTCGGCTCTACAGAGCTGCGCGCGCCTGCAGCGCAATGCGGTTGCCTTCGCTGTCGCGGATCTCGGCCACGCGCCAGTCGCCCGCATCGGCGGGTCCGAAGCGCAGCTCGGCGCCCGCTTGCAGTGCTCGCTCCAGGCTCGCATCCAGGTCATCGACGCCGATGTAGACGCGCGCCCCCTGTTCGGAAGGCCGGTAGTCCGCGCCGTGCACCAGCGCAATGCTGGCACCGGCGGCCTCATCAGAGAACGGCAGGTAGGCCATCCGGCAGTCGTGCAGCACGACAGGTTCGTCCACCGCGACCTGCAGCCACCGCTGGTAGAACGTGATGGCACGGTCCAGGTCACTGGCCGGGATTTCCACATGCAGGATCGGGTTCACTGGCACTCCTTGCTCGGTCCACTCAGATGATGCGCAGGGTAATCGCCTTCAGCACCGCACGGGTGCGATCGCGGGTGCCCAGCTTGTCGAGTATGGCGGACACGTAGTTCTTCACCGTGCCCTCGGCCAGGAACAGGCTGCGCGCGATCTCCTTGTTGCTGTAGCCACCGGCCAGCAAGCGCAGGATCGCCACCTCGCGTTCCCCGAAGGTATCGGTGGGCGGTGCTTCATCGTGGAAGCGGTAGCGGGCGCGTACCGGCTCGGTGCTGACCGGCAGCAGCAGGGTTTCGCCAGCGGCGACGCGCTCGATCGCCTCGCGCAGGTCTGCGGGTGCGGCGTCCTTGAGCAGGAAGCCCTGTGCGCCGGCCTCGCTGGCGCGCAGCAGCAGGTCACTTTCATCAAAGGTCGTCAGCAGCAGCCACGGCGTGGCATCGCCGCGCGCGCGCAGCTGGCGCACTGCCTCGATGCCGTCCATCCCGGGCATGCGGATGTCACTGAGCACAACATCCACGCGCTGGGTGGACAGCGCGTCCAGCAACGCCTGGCCCTCCTCGGCCTCCAGCGCCACGTCCACGCCCAACCCCTGCAACAACGCACGCAGCCCGGCGCGGACCAGCGCCTGGTCGTCGGCCAGGGCAACACGGATCGCGCTGCCGTTCATGCCGGCACCCAGGCGGTCAGGTGCATGCCGCCCTGTGCGGTGCGGGCCAGTTCCAACTGACCACGCACTGCGGCCAGGCGCTCACGCATGCCGGCGATGCCGTTGCCCTCGCGGATACGTTCGGCGCGCTGGCCGTCGTCACGGATGTCGATACGCAACCGGGAATCCTCCTCGTTGATCGTCAGCCATACGGTGTCTGCGTTGCCATGCCGGGCGGCATTGGTCAGCGCTTCCTGTACCAGGCGCAGCACGGTCTCGGCCATCAGCGGGTCAACCACGCGCACGCACTCGCCGATCTGCAGCTGCAGCTTCGGGCGCGGGAACGGCGCGGCCAGCGCGTGCAATGCGGTGGCCAGATCGAGGCCGCGATCATCGCGCATCGATTGCACCACCTGGCGGATGTCAGTCAGCAACTCGCCGGACAGCTGCTCGGCCAGCACCAATCCTTCGCGCTTGGCCAACACAGGGTCGGCCGCAAGGGCACGCAGGTTCAAGCGCATCGCGGTGAGCTTGTGCCCGGCCACATCGTGCAGTTCGCGCGCCAGGCGCAGGCGCTCGGCATCGCGTGCGCTGTCGGCCAGCAGCGCGCGGGTGGCCAGCAGGTCGGCGTTGACGCGGGCCAGGTCATCGCGGGCCAGCGCCGTGCTGCGGGCATAGTGTGCGGTCAGTGCGGCAAAGGCCTGGAAGCCGCCATAGAGCAGCACCACCAGCAGCGGCTGGCTGAAGCCGCTGTAGCGCAGCACGAGATACATGGCGAGGTTGGCCAGCAGTGCAACAGCCAGCACGAAGCGCGGTGGCCAATGCTCGGCCAGCTGCGCCACCAGCACCACCAGCAGTACCGGTGCGGTGCCGGTACGCGGCTGCAGCGCAACCAGCACGACCGCCAGCAACACCTGCAACACCGCCGCGACAGCGCGCACGCGGGATGGCACCGACGCCCAGCCGTGCACCACGAACAGCAGCAGGAACACGGCAAGCAGCAGCAGGCTCAGCCCGGCACCGTTGCGCTGCACCGCGAATGACAGGCCCACCACCAGCACGGTGGCCAGGCCGGCGAGGCTGAGGGGACGCAACAGATGGCGGAACAGGCTGGGCATGGCCAGATGCTGACCGCCGCGCACGCCGGCGGCAATGGGTCCGGCGCAGAAAGTGACTTCTGGCACGTCGAATCGATGACCACTGGCCCTGAACCCGGTGCAGCGCCGCACGCAGACTGGCGCCACACCGCCACACACACTTCCGGAGCCACTGCCATGATCCGCACCGCCCTGCTCAGCACCGCCCTGACTGCCCTGGCCCTGGCCGGCAGTGCCCACGCCGCCGACCTGGCCGTGACCGTGCACGACGTCCGTGTGCAGACCGGCACCCTGCGCGTTGCGCTGGTCGACAGCGCCGCCGCCTGGGACGGCAAGGCCAGGCCCGTGCAGGCCCAGCAGGTGGCGCCCAGCGGCGACAGCGCCCACTTCACGTTCAAGGGCGTTCCGGCCGGCAGCTATGCCGTGCTGCTCACCCACGACGAGAACGACAACGGCAAGCTCGACACCAACCTGGTCGGCACGCCGGTGGAGGGCTACGGCTTCAGCAACAACCCGCAGGTGATGCGCAAGCCGACCTTCGACGAGGCGCGCGTCGACGTACCGGCCGCCGGCACCGCCATCGACATCACCCTGCGCTGATTCCTGCATCCAGACCCGAGGCCACCATGGACCGTCGCCGCTTCCTTCGTACCCTGCTCAGCAGCAGTGCCTGTCTGGCCCTGGGCACCACCGCGCTGCGCAGCGCTCCCGCCTTCGCCGGCGACCCGGCGCGGTTCGCGCAGGGCATGCAGGAACACCCGTGGCTGCTCGGCTGGCGCAGCGTCGGCAGCGAAAGCCTCGGCCCGGCCACCGTGCAGTTGCAGGGAAAGCTGCCGTCAGGCCTGGCTGGCACGCTGTACCGCAACGGTCCGGCGTGGACCGAGCGCGATGGCTTCCGCTACGACCACTGGTTCGACGGCGACGGCATGGTGCATGGCTGGCGCTTCAATGGTGATGGCAGCCTGACCCATCACGGGCGCATGGTTGCCACGCCGAAATTCACCCGTGAACAGAAGGCCGGCCGCTTCCAGTATCCGGCCGCCGGCACCAGCATTCCCGGTGCGCTGGCGGTACGCAACAACGATGATGCCAACGTGGCCAACACCTCGGTGACGATGATCAATGGCCGCCTGTTCGCCCTGTGCGAATCCGGTTCGGCGTTCGAAGTGGACCCGGATTCGCTGCAGACGCTTGGCCCTGTCACCTGGCGTCCGGACCTGGCGGCGCTGCCGTTCTCGGCGCACCCGCTGACCGACCACGACGGGAGCCTCTGGAACTTCGGCTCGATCAGCCTGATGGGGGGCCATGGCCTGCTGGTCTGGCACATCGGTGCGGACGGCCAGCTGCGCAGCGCAAATGTGATCGAAACACCCGAGCATGGCTACCTGCATGCCTTCGCGATGACCGACCAGCACCTGGTGTTCGTGATGATGCCGTTCGATTTCACCGGCGCAGGTGGCAGCTTCTTCGAGCGCATGCAGTTCGCACCGCAGCGTCCGGTGCGCATCGCGGTGGTCGCCAAGGATGCGCCGGACAAGGCGCAATGGTTCGAGGCCCCGTTCGCGGCGATCTACCACTTCGGCGACGCGTTCACCCGCGATGGCGGCATCGTGCTGCGCGCAGTGCGCCACGACGACATCAACGAGGCGCGCTCGCCGATGAAGGAAGCGATGGCCGGTGATGGCGCACACGCGGCCAACAGTGGCGCCAGCCTGGTCGAGCTGCATCTGGACCTGCGTCGTGGACAGGCCCGCTGGCAGACGTTGGGCATCAGCGCGGTGGAGTTCCCGTTGTTCGACCCGCGCTCGGCGAACACACGTGGCGCACGGCTGTATGCGCCGACCATCGACGGCACGGCCACTGCGCCGTACTTCAACGCGGTGGCCGCGTTCGAGATCGAGCACGGGCGCCGCCAGCTCTGGAACTACGGGGCGGACATCATGGCCGAAGAGCATGTGTTCGTACCGCGCCCGGGCAGCCGCAACGCCGATGACGGCTGGCTGATCGGCACCCTGCTCGATCCGGTGAACCAGCGCAGCGGTCTGGCCGTGCTGGATGCGCGCCATGTGGATGACGGTCCGCTGGCCCAGGCGTGGCTGCCGTATGCGGTGCCACTGGGCTTCCACGGCACCTTCGCCGCGCGCGGCTGAGTCCACGCCACGCGGACACCGTTGTTGGCATGCTGGGTCTCCCCTGCCCCGTGGAGTCCTGCATGTCCCTGGCCGACCACCGACGTACGCTGGCACCGCACGGTTTCCTGCGCGTGGCGATCAACCTGGGCAACCCGGTGCTGGCACAGGGCGATGCGCGCTCACCGCGCGGCCCCTCGCTGGAACTGGCTACCGCGTTGGCGCAACGGATGGGGGTGCAGGCACGCTTCACCTGCCACGATGCCGCAGCCTCGGTGGTCGCCGCAGCGGGCGAAGACGGCTGGGATCTGGCCTTCCTGGCGATCGATCCGGCGCGTGCCGACCGCATCGCCTTCAGCGCTCCGTATGTGGAGATCGAAGGCACTTACCTGGTGCGCGAAGACAGCCAGGCGCAGCAAGTGGCCGACCTCGACCGCAACGGACTGCGCATCGCGGTGGGGCGTGGCGCGGCCTATGACCTGTTCCTGAGCCGGGAACTGCGCCATGCCACGATCGAGCGGGCGGACACCTCGGCAGCGGCCATCGCCCTGTTCGACCAGCACGGCCTGGATGCCGCCGCCGGTGTACGCCAGCCGCTGGCGGCCTGGGCGAAGGCACATCCCGGCCATCGGGTGCTGGCCGATCGCTTCACCGCGATCCAGCAGGCAGTGGCGGCACCGGCCTCACGCCCCGCCGATGCGCTGCGGGCGCTGTTTGAGGAAGTGGAAGCGATCAAGGCGGGCCCGTTGCTGGAGGAAGCGTTCGCGCGTGCCGGGCAGGCGGTTACCCTGGTGCAGTGACTGTAGAGTCGAGATCGAGCACCGCGCGGCGTTACAGATGCGCGTCCGCCATGTGCTGCACATGCTCGGCGGCCTGCGCATGCAGCCAGTCGCGGAACGCAAGGAAGCCGCGATGGCTGGCCGAGCGCTGCGGGTACACCAGCCAATGCGGCCACGCCGTCTTCAGGCGCTGGCTGGACAGCACGACC
The DNA here is from genome assembly GCF_059367915.1 of Stenotrophomonas sp. YJH_SMC_19. Classification (NCBI taxonomy): domain Bacteria; kingdom Pseudomonadati; phylum Pseudomonadota; class Gammaproteobacteria; order Lysobacterales; family Lysobacteraceae; genus Stenotrophomonas; species Stenotrophomonas sp. YJH_SMC_19. Next base: position 46,392 of record NZ_JCAFRI010000006.1, on the reverse strand, counting down.
AGCTGGCCGGATTCCAGCAGCAGGCGTGCCCGGGTCACCCGGCCAAGGGCCACGCCTACGCCATCCAGTGCGGCGCGATGGTGCGCCTCCGAATCATCCAGCACCGCCACGAAGCGCGATGGCGGGCTCTGCCCGCTCAACGCGAACCAGGCGCCCCACGCGCCGTCGGGATCACCGAGCAGCGGCCACTGGGTCAGCGGTACACGGTCGATGCCCCCCATGCGCTCGATCAGCGCGGGGCTCGCCATCGGCACCAGCCACTCGTCGAACAGCGGTTCCACCACCAGGCCCGGCCATTGCCCGCTGCCCAGCCGCAGCGCGGCGTCGAACTGGCGCTGCCGCTCGAAATCAATCAGGCGCTCACTCGACTGCAGGTTGATCTCGATCTGCGGATGCTCAGCCACGAAGTGACCCAGGCGCGGCACCAGCCAGGCCGATGCCATCGATGGCACCGCACTGATCGTCAGCACGTGCTCGGCACGCGCGGCATAGGGCTGGAAGGCTTCGTTTATCGCATCCAGATGCGGCCCCACCTGCTCGAGCAGGCGCTGCCCCTCAAGGGTAAGGGTGATACCACGCGGCTGGCGGATCAGCAGCGGCTGCCCGAGCCGTTCTTCCAGCTGCCTCATCTGGTGGCTGAGCGCGCTGACGGTCAGGTTCATCGACGCCGCCGCGCGCGACAGGTTGCCAAGCCGGGCGGCAGCCACGAAGCCCTGGAGGGCATGGAGCGGAGGGCGGGACATAAGGCTTGAAATTCTCTCAAGTCATGCTTGCGGAAATGTCGCTTTTTGCCCGTCCATGCTGCCCGTATCGTGCAATCCACTCAAGTGGAGGCACGCTCATGAACATCTTCGGCGGCTTGTTGTTCCTGCAGGGCCACGTGGCCAGCGCCGAGCTGGCACGCCAGCTGGCCAGCCCGTCCACACCTGCCCCGCAGTGCGCGCGGCAACCGGCCGCGCCGGTTCAGCCGCCGCGAGCCCGTTGAACGCTCCTCAACCTGCATACCAGCGTTGGACGTGTTCAGGCAGCCACGGGATCGGATCGATGTCCAATGCCTGACAACCGTCGAGGGTGTCACGCAGCGCTCTTTCGCCGGGGCCACCGGGGATCCGCAGGCCTTCCTCTTCGGGAAGCTGCGCCGCAGCCCAGTCGTGCAGCCGGTCCATGCGCAGGCGAAGCGCGGCTCGCAGCCACCCCTTCAGTGGATAGCAGCGATAGCCCTGTTCGCCCAGGCCGGCAACCGCAAGCGACAAAGCGTGGTTGGCACCACGTACCCATTCGGTGCGGCCTCCAGCCTTGTCCTGGACCGTCATCGGCGCCGGCGCGCGGTGCGCCTTGAACGGCGAACGCAGCTGCAGCTCCAGATCCCGCGCATCGCGCTCGCTTTCCGCTTCCACCAGCGCACCGGCGTCGAGATCGAAGAACTCGAACCAACGCCGGTGCAATGCGCTGATGCGCCCAAGCGGATCACGTGAGAAACCAATCTTCGCGTAGTCTTCCCACGCACAGGGGAAGACGTAGGCGAAGACACGACCGTCGATGCGGATATCCGACTGCATGTGCGCAGGCTGCCTCGACAACAGCCCGCGTGCAACCGGGCGTTACCGTGGACGCTGCAGCGCTTCCTGCACTGCGGCAGCCACGTCGGTATTGTCGATGTAGCTGCCGTCGTTCCAGCGCACGTGCTGACGGTAGCCGGCATCGACGCCCCGCACGCGCTTGCCCAGCAGCTCCGCGCCGGCGCCCCTCGCCCACAGCGGCACCAGCGCGTTGGAGTGGTTGCCGGTGGGGCGGAAGCTGATTCCGGGCATGCGGCCGCGACCGTTGTTGCGTACCGGCGCGAAAGCCACGTTCTGTGCATCCGGGCCCATCGGCATGCTGTTGTCGTGGTCGGTGGTGACGATCAACAGGTTGCGCTCCCAGCCACCGTTGCGCTCGATCCAGTCGACCACCGCCGCCACCGCGTCATTGAACTCCACGGTTTCTTCGATCAGCCGGCCATGCTGCGGCTGATCGCTGCACTGGCCGTAATGCCATTCGGTGCCGCACGCACTGGTATGTGCGGCCCAGTCGGTGGCGCCGCCTTCCACCATCAGGAACAGCCCCTTGGACGAGCGCTGCTGCAGGAACTGCAGTGCGCCACGCGTCATGGTCGCCAGATCAGGCACGCTGTCGATCTTCCTCACTCCCGAGGGCGTGGCTGCATCCTTGCCCAGCACCTGCAGCTGGCGCGCCTGCTGCAGTGTGTTGGCCACGCGCGGTACACCGATCAGCGGCCTGTCGGCCGGCAACCGTCCCTGCGCCAGTGCGGCGAACGCTTCCTTGCTGCGGATCAGGCGCCACGGTCCCGCCGGATTGCCGCCGATGGTGCTGCCCGCTTCCAGCTGCTGCCAATCCTGCTGCGACACCCACTCCCATGGATTCGCACAGCCCTCCGCCTTCGCGGCGTCCGTACCTTCATGGCAGGCGCGGCCGTCGACGCTGTAGCCCGGGCCGCCCGTGCCCATCACCAGGTCCATGTGGCCCTGCGCCAGCATCTGATGTGCGATGGCGTGATAGTTGCTGCGCGATTCGTTCTGCGCCGCGAACGCGGCCGGCGTGGCATGCGCGAACGGCACCGAGGTGACCACGCCAGTGGCCATGCCCAGGCGCTTGGCGCGCAGCGTATTGAACTCGACCGGCTGGCCATCGTTGTTGAAGTTGATGGCGTTGTTGTAGGTCTTGATCCCCGAGGACAGCGCAGTGCCCGCCGCCGCACTGTCGGTAGCCACCGCGGCCAGGTACTGGTAGCCCGCAAAAGGCAGGTCCAGCGCAGGAACCGGCGCGTCATCCCAGGCCTTGCCCGGGTCGTAGCCAAGCGTCTGCGCGTTGTCACCGGTCGGCTGGCTGCTCGCGTTCAACGGAAAGGTGGTCACCGCCAGGCGCAGTGGGAAATCCGCATAGGGTGCGCCTTCACGGCTGCCGTACTGCCAGTAGGCGGCGGCGTCCCAGGTACCCCAGCCGGCACCGTCGTTGATCATCACGATCACATTGAGCGGACCGGCTTCGGCGCTGGAAACAGCCTCGGCGCGCAGGTTGGGCTGGCAACCGCCAAGTGCGGCCAGCGCGAGCAGCAACGAAGAATGAAGCCAGCGGCGTGGAATGCGTGCAGTCATCGGATGTCCCGTCGGGCCATCGGCGGCCCACAATGGCGATACGTTATATCGTTTCAATATTTCAGCTTCGTGCAGCCGCCGCACACTATCCTCCAGGGTCCCCGCTACCATCGTCGCTTCCATGCCGTCTCCTGCTCCTGCGCGTGCACCGCTGTCGTCCATCACCCTCGATGCGGCAACTTTCGCGGTGATTCACCAGCACAACGCGGATATCGCCAGGCAGCCGGCCTCGCTGACCAAGCTGATGACCGCCTACGCGGCTTACGAATGTGTCGAGGAGCGCGGGCGCTCGTGGGGCGACGAAGTCACCATCGCCGCCGGCGACGTGCATGCGGTTGCCGACGATGAAACGCGCATGGGCCTGGTGCCCGGCGAAACGGTCACGCTCGCGCGCCTGCTGGAAGGGTTGATGATCGTCTCCGGCAATGACGCGGCGCTGGCCATCGCGCGCCACCTGGACGGATCGCAGCCTGCGTTCCTGGAGCGCATGAACCGGCACGCACGCCAGCTCGGCCTGCGCAGCAGCTGGTTCGCCAGCGTCTCCGGCATCACCACGCCGCACCATGCATCCAGCGCGCGCGACATGGCAGTGCTGGCCGCCTGCCTGCTGAATGACCATCCGCAGATACTGGCAATCACCGCGCAGCGCGCGTTCGTGCATGGCAGCTTCAGCCGCAACAACCAGAATGCGCTGCTTGGCGATGATGGCGTGGATGGATTGAAGACCGGCTACACCCAGGCAGCAGGCTTCTGCCTGGCCGCCACCGTATGCCGGGCAGTGCCCGGGCGGGATCAGCCGGTACGCCTGATCACCGTGGTATTGGGTTCTGAAAGCCGCGACGCGCGCGATGCCCTAGTGCGCGATCAGCTGGCGGCAGGATTCGCCACGCTGGCCAGCAGCACTGCCGGGGCCTGACGCCCGAAGCGGCTCAGCGCCGCTCGACCGTCGCCACGATCAGCCGCTGCAGCTCGGCCTCGGCGTTGGTCTTGTCCAGCGCGCCTGCCGCCACGGCTTCGGACAGGGCTTCAGCCGCACCGAGAATCGCCCAGCGCCCAGCAAGTGGCACCGTGCCATCGGCGGCAAACGGACCCAGCCATATGTTGCAATTGTCGATGAAGTCCTGCTGGTAACGCCGCCGCACCTCGTGCAGTTCCGGCGCTCCCACCAGCGCGGCGAGGATGCCCTGCACTTCACTGCCCTGGCTGAGGATGCAGTCGATGTAGCCGGAGCCGATGGCCGCCGCACGGTCGGCCAGCTGCGCGCGGGCGCGGCCGATACGCTCGTGGAAGACCACCGTCTGCCGCCCGTCATAGTCATCGTAGAGCGCGGCCAGCAGGCCGTTGCGGGTCACGAAGTGATCGTAGGCCACCGGCTTGGTCACACCGGCCGCCTCGGCCAGCCGTCCCAGCGTCAACGCGTCGGTGCCTTCTTCACCCACCAGCGCCCAGGCCACGTCCAGCAACTGGCGGGCGCGTTGCTCGCGGGTCAATCGGCGGCGCGTGGGAGCGGCGTTGGCGGGCATCGGCGGAACACGGCGATCAGCGCATCGGAGTGCCTATTTTACGGCCGATCGCCAGCGCGGTCTGCAGATGCGCTCCAGCCGCACCGGTATCGGCATCCAGCAGCAGGTCGGACGTCAGCACGCGTGCGCCACAGTAGTCGAAGATGCCCATGTCGATCTGCGTCTTCATCGCCGCATCGTAGCCGCGTCGTTCGACCATCGCTGCATCGGCACCGCCCAGCCCCACCAGATGCACGTTCAGGCGCTGCAGCTTCTTCACCAGCTTGCCCTGCGCATCCTGTGCGTAGGCCCATTCGTTGGTGAAGACACGGTCGATCCAGCCCTTCAGCAGTGCCGGGAACGACCACCAGTACAACGGGAACACCAGCACCAGCGTATCGGTGGCCTCCAGCCGTGCGTGCTCGGCGGCGATGTCGGCCGGTACCGCGCCGGTGCTGCGGAACAAGGCTTGGTCCTGAGCGTTGAAGCGCGGATCGAAGCCTTCGGCCATCAGATCGGCGTAGGCCACGGTGTTGCGGGCGTCGGCAGCATTGATGGCATCGCCGATGCGATGCGCCATCGCATGGGTCAGCGAACCGGGTTCAGGGTGGGCGATGACAATGAGGCTGTGCATGGGGGGTCTCCAGAAATCAATACCTACCAATAGTAAGTAGTGATTTTCGGGATACCAGCGCCATCGATGGGACGCTGTTTTCGCATCCACCGTATAGTGCGGCGGTGCCCTGTGAGACACCCGAACATGGATCGACGCCTGCCCCTGACGATGCTGATGCTGCTGTCGCTGTTGCTGTTGCTGCCATCCGCCTTCGCAGGTGAACTCAGTCCCAGTGATGCGAAGGCTCTGCGCGAAGATGTGCGCGCCATGATGGCTGCATACGCCCGCGGCGATGCGGACTTCCTCATCGAACGTACCCATCCCAGCCTCAAGCGACTGGCCGGCGGCGATGACGCCTTCCAGGCGATCACCCGTGATGCGTTGAAGAAGCAGCACAACGCCGGTGTAGTGATCATCAGCGAAGATGTAGGTGTGCCGACCCGGACCTATGCTGCCGGAGAGGAAGAAGTCTGCTTCGTGCCACGCCAATCCCTGATACGGGTGCGTGAAACCCCAATGCGCAGCACCACGTTCATGGTGGCCGTGCGCCGCGTTGGTGGTTCCGGCTGGACGTATCTGGATGGCACCGGGCTGCAGGGCAATCCAAACCTGCTTCGCCAACTGCTGCCAGCGCTGGAACCCGACGTGACCTTACCCAAGCGGGAGATCGAGGCGCTGTAGTCGCCGGCCCCTCCCGCCTTGCACGGCGTGGATCTAGCGGAACAGCGCGTTCAAGGCAGCCCCGGAGGCCGCCTGCTGCAGGCCATCGAAGCGTCCGTCCTGCACGATCGGCTGTGCCGCCTGCATCAACCCGCCCCACGCAGCACGGGCCAGCGCGCCGCCCAGGCTGACCCGGCGCACGCCGAGCGCGGCGATGTCCTGCAGGCTCAGCGACGTCGGTCCACCGACCAGCAGGTTCACCGGCTTCGACCCGGCAGCGGCGACCACCGCGCTGATCTGCTCGCGCGTGCTGATGCCAGGTGCATACAGCACGTCGGCACCGGCCTCTGAGTAGGCACGCAGGCGCTGCAGGGTGTCCTGCAGATCCGGCACGCCAACGAAGAAGTTCTCGGCGCGGCCGACCAGCAGCACGTCGCCACCCGCGCGGTCGATGGCTGCACGGGCAGCGCGCAGGCGCTCGACCGCCTGGTCGATCGGACGCAGCGGTGCATCGGCCACGCCGCTGGCATCCTCGATCGACAATGCCGCAATGCCGGTGTCGATCGCCGCGGCCACCGCCTCCTGCACCGCCTGCGGCGTGGCGCCGAAGCCATCACCGAAGTCGGCATTCAACGGCAATGGGGTCGCTGCCGCCATCACGCGCAGATGCGCCAGCGTGGACTGCAGCGAAACCGCTCCGTCCGGCCGTCCTTCGCTCCAGGCGCAGCCGGCACTGGTGGTGGCCAGTGCCTGGAAGCCCTGCCGCTGCAGGTAGCGGGCACTGCCCACATCCCACGGGTTGGGCAGCACGAAGCAACCCTGCGCGTGCAGCTGGCGGAAGAACGCGCGCTTTTGCTGTGTGTCGGCATCGGGCGAGATCATGGAAGGGCTCCGGGGCGGCAGACCTGCACCCTAGCCCGCCCAGCGGCCATGCTCAACGACAACGGGGCGCACCTGCATGAGGTGATGCCCCCTGCTTATTGGACGCTGTGGATGCGGGTGCCCGAGCGTGCTTGCCTGCCCACACGATGCCGCCACGGAGCCCTTCATGCACCCGGACCCGCAGACCCTCACCGACGCCGGCGATGATGACGCCCACTGGGCCGACCTGCTGTCGCCGGCACGGCGCCGCCTGATCGCTTCGGCGGGTCTGGCCGCTGGCGGCCTGGCCAGTGCCTCGACCGCCGCCGCAGCACCGCGCGGCAACGACGCGGTGAATACCACCGAGCCTGGCCGCCCCGGCTTCCGTGCCATCGTGCCGCCAGCACCGGAAGGGCGCAGCCCCTGGGGCCAGGCCACGGCCAGCGAACCGACCCCGCGCCCGGCCAGCGTGCGTCCCGGCGAGGCCACCCTGCCCGTGACCCCACGCGCCTACACCGACATCAAGAGCTATCACGCGCACATCTACTTCGACGAGGACAGCTTCGAGAAGGCTGCGCTGCTGCGGCGCTGGGCGGCCGAGCGCTTCCCGGTGGAGCTGGGCAACTGGAACCTGGAACCACGCGGGCCGCACGTCACCCCGTCGTTCTACTTCGGCTTCACCAACGACCTGCTGCCGGTGCTGGTGCCCTGGCTGCAGCTCAACAGTCTGGGCCTGACCATCCTGATCCACCCCAATACCGGTGATGGCCGCGCCGACCACCTGTATTACGCGTTGTGGGTAAACCGCGCGCAGCCGGTGAATGCCTACAACTGGCCGGCACCGAAGCCTGGGGAACGGGAGCCGCTGGAAGAGGTGTTCCCGAACGTGGTGCCGACGGTGCCGCTGGAGACGTGAGCGGGGCGTGGCGGGGGACAGTAGGTGTGCGGCACACCTTGGGCTGCCCCTCGGTGGGTGCGTGGCGTGCTGCGTACCGAACGTCCTCCATCCACGCATGGCGTGGATCTACTGACCGGTAGCCTCGTCAGCGCGTGGCGTGGATCTACCGCAGCACCGCCCATGACAGCATCAGCCCTGCCCATGCCTGCCGCCATCGTCGGCCTACGTGCATGCATCCCCGGTCTGCGAGCCATTCAGCGCGCCTTGATCCAGCGCCCGCCATACGGCCACAAGCGCTCCGGCAGATTTCAAACGTTCGATTGAAACGCTGCAAACTTCGCCGAACTGGACAGCATCCGCCGGTTCCGCCAGACTGCCGCCCTTTCCCGTCTTCCGGATCCCATGGCGAAGCTGCTGGTCCTGCACGGCCCCAACCTCAACCTGCTCGGCACACGCGAGCCGGAGGTCTACGGCCACACCACGCTGGCCGACATCGACCAGGCCCTGGCCAGCCAGGCATCGGCCGCCGGGCACGCGGTGGAGAGCCTGCAGTCCAATGCCGAGCACGTGCTGGTGGACCGCGTGCAGGCCGCGCGCGACGACGGAACCGCTTTCATCCTGATCAACCCCGCCGCCTTCACCCACACCTCGGTTGCCCTGCGCGATGCGCTGGCCGCGGTGGCGGTGCCGTTCATCGAGATCCACCTGTCCAACCCGCATACCCGCGAACCGTTCCGCCAGCACAGCTACTTCAGTGACAAGGCGGTGGGCGTGGTGTGCGGCTTCGGTGCCGACAGCTACCGCTACGCGATGGACGCGGCGCTGCTGCGGGTATCCGCCACCTGATTGTCGACCCGGGCGCCCACGGCGCTCTCCTCACCTAGATAGAAACCAAAGAGGCCCTCATGGATCTGCGCAAAATCAAGAAGCTGATCGACCTGCTGGAAGAGTCGAACCTGGCTGAAATCGAAATCAAGGAAGGCGAAGAGTCGGTGCGCCTGTCGCGTGCCCCGGTGGCCGGCTATGCCGCCCCGGTCGCCGCCCCGGTGTACGCCGCTCCGGCCGCCCCGGCACCGCAGGCAATGCCGATGCAGTCGCCGACCGAAGCCTCCACCGGCGGTACCGCCAAGCCGGGCCCGGCACTGCCGGAAGGCCACGTGCTGCGCTCGCCGATGGTCGGCACCTTCTACGCGTCGTCCGCCCCGGACAAGCCGGCCTTCGTCACCGTTGGGCAGCAGGTCAAGGAAGGCGAGACCCTGGCCATCATCGAAGCAATGAAGATGTTCAACCCGATCGAAGCCGACACGTCCGGCACCATCGTCGCCATCCTCGGCGAGAACGGCCAGCCGGTGGAATTCGACCAGCCGCTGTTCGTGATCGGCTGAGGGGCACGCCATGCTCGACAAAGTCGTCATTGCCAACCGAGGGGAGATCGCGCTGCGCATCCTGCGCGCGTGCCACACCCTCGGCATCCGCACGGTGGCCGTGCATTCCACGGTCGACCGCAACCTCAAGCATGTGGCCATGGCCGACGAGTCGGTCTGCATCGGCCCGGCGCCGTCGCCGCAGAGCTACCTCAACATTCCGGCGCTGATCGCCGCCGCTGAAGTCACCGACGCGCAGGCGATCCATCCCGGTTACGGCTTCCTGTCGGAGAACGCCGACTTCGCCGAGCGCGTGGAAGAATCCGGCTTCATCTTCATCGGCCCCAAGGCCGACACCATCCGCATGATGGGCGACAAGGTCGAAGCCATCCGCGCGATGAAGTCGGCCGGCGTGCCGTGCGTGCCCGGTTCGGGCGGCCCGCTGGGCGATGACATCGTCGCCAACACCAAGATCGCCCGTGAGATCGGCTACCCGGTCATCATCAAGGCGGCCGGTGGCGGTGGCGGTCGCGGCATGCGCGTGGTGCATGCCGAGGCCTCGTTGAAGACCTCGATCGAAACCACCAAGAGCGAGGCCAAGGCCGCGTTCGGCAATGGCGAGGTCTACATGGAGAAGTTCCTGGAGAACCCGCGCCACGTGGAAATCCAGGTGCTGGCCGACGGCCAGGGCAACGCCATCCACCTGGGTGAGCGCGACTGCTCGATGCAGCGCCGCCACCAGAAGGTGGTGGAAGAAGCACCGGCACCGGGCATCACCGCCGAACAGCGCGAGCAGATCGGCAAGGTCTGCACCGAAGCCTGCGTGCGCATCGGCTACCGCGGCGCCGGCACCTTCGAGTTCCTGTACGAAGACGGCCGCTTCTACTTCATCGAGATGAACACCCGCATCCAGGTGGAACATCCGGTCACCGAAATGGTCACCGGCATCGACCTGGTGGCCGAGCAGCTGAAGATCGCCGCCGGCCAGAAGCTGTCGATCAAGCAGAGCGACGTGGTGCTGACCGGCCACGCGATCGAGTGCCGCATCAACGCCGAAGACGCCGAGACCTTCGTGCCCAGCCCGGGCACCATCACCGGCTTCCATCCGCCGGGTGGCCCCGGCGTGCGCGTGGATACCCACATCTACAGTGGCTACCGCGTGCCGTCGAACTACGACTCGATGATCGGCAAGCTGATCGTGCACGGCCCGGACCGCGAAACCGCCATCGCCCGCATGCGGGTGGCGCTGAGCGAGATGGTGGTCGACGGCATCAAGACCAACATCGCCCTGCAGCAGCGGATCATGCGCGACAAGGGCTTCCAGGCCGGTGGCCAGAACATCCACTACCTGGAAAAGCGTCTTGCCGAGCGCAAGAACAAGCCGATCGCACTGACCTGATCGGCAGCAGGTACTGGACATGAAAAGGGCGGGGATATCCCCGCCCTTTTTCTATTGCCGTAGAGCCGAGCGTGGGCTCGGCTCTGCAGCAGGTGCATCAGCGCTTGTCGGCAGCTTCGGCCGGGATCTGCGAATTCGCCAGCGGGCGAACACCATTGGGCGAGCTCGGGTCGACGATCACCATCGTCTCGGTGGACCCATCGGGCCACACCACCTGGAAGGTACTGCCTGCCGGCAACGAAGCAAACGGCATGCCGCTCTGCGCGCGATAGACCGCAGCGACCTGGCTGGCACCCACGCGGCGCACATCTTCCTGCGCCTTCACCGTGGTCAGTTCCACTTTCGACAGATGCCGGTAACGATCTTCATAGGTGTCGATCATCAACAGCCCGACCGCGCCGGCCGAATAGGCCACGAACAGCGCCACCCAGAACCAGAACTTGGCCCCATGCAGGAATCGACGGTAGTTCATTGCCCGCCCCTCTTGCCAACCAATCGCTTGATCCACTGCTTCATTTTCCCCGCACCTTGCCGCGAAACCGCAGCGTCATACACGAAATCCCGGAAATCCTGCGTCCCATCCTGCGAACAGATCCCTCCATTCGCACAAAAACTGTTGACCAGCACGCTGTCGGCACCACACGGTAGACCGAGCTCGCAGGCCGCAACCCGCCACGCCAGTTCACTGAGCTGTTCACCCGCCACCAGGCCAGTGAGCGCCTGGTCGCCCGCCGCGCGCACGCCCATGCCCGGTGCAATGGCCATGAAGGCCTCCGGATCGCGCGATGTGCGCACCCGCTCGACCAGGTCACGGCGGTACTCGGGGCTGTCATTCAGCGGCTCGCCTTCGGCAAACAGCGATGCTTCCGCTGCGAGGTTGCCCTGCGTGGCCGCCTTGCGGCGCTCGGCCAGCACCAGCGCGGACCCCAGCTTGTCGCCCGGCACGAAGCCGCCACAGCGCTGCGCCACGCGCTCGCGCGCCTGCACCATCGCCGGTGCAGCGGTCAGGCCCAGCCCGGCCAGCACATTGTTGTCCAACCGATAACCGCCCGGATCGATGGCGTACTGCGCGCAGTAGTCGTAGACCCGGCTGAGCATCCAGCGCGCCTCGTGATTGCCGTCGTCGGCCTGCACGCGCAGGCGCTGCGCGTAGGCGTACAGATCGGTCGCATCCTCGATGTCCGCGCGCAGGTCCAGCGGCAGGCCCGAAGGCAGCGCGTTGCCGCGCTCGAACGCCGCCAGGCGACGCGCCAACGCTTCCGGCACGACCGGCAGGGGCGCCGCATCGTCCGCCGCAACCTGCGCCGTCGGCAGTTCGCCTGCGGTCACCGGTACCGACCCGGCATGGCCGCTGGCCCGATACCCGGCCACGCCCAGCACGGCCACCGCCGGCAGCACGAGCAACCAGGTTTTCAGGGTCGGAGCAAAGGCCATTGGCGGCAGTGAGCGTTCATGGCGCACAGGAAAGCAACAAGTTTAGCAAGGCCCGCCAGGCCTGTCTGAATCGGTTCCGTTCATCTCCAAGCGGCATCTCAGGCAATACGGAGACGCTCCGATGGTCTAGCATGGCCCCCTTTCCCGCGATTGCCCCCACCGCCATGCCGTTCCTGGAACTGACCCTGCGTTGCACCGAAGCTACCCAGCCCCGCTATGAGAATGCGCTGGAGGATGTCGGCGCACTGGCCGTCACGCTGCTTGATGCCGAGGCCGATACCAGCAACGAACAGGCCATTCTCGAGCCGGGCGTGGGCGAGACCCCGCTATGGGACACACTGGTGCTGAGCGCGCTGTTTCCCGCCGACAGCAACGCATTGCTGCTGCTGGCCGCGCTGGAGGCGTTCGACCCGGAACTGGACTGGAGCAGCGGCAGTTTCCGCGCGGTCGAGGACGAGGACTGGGAACGCGCCTGGCTGGACCAGTTCCAGCCGATGGCTTTCGGCAGCCGCACCTGGATCGTGCCGTGGAACCATGAACTGCCGGAGGCCGCACAGGCTGCCGACGCCGCCGTGGTGCGGCTGGACCCGGGCCTGGCGTTCGGCTCGGGCACCCACCCGACCACCGCGCTCTGCCTGTGCTGGCTGGACCAGCTGGCCGTGGATGGCTTGCTGCAGGGCCAGCGCGTGCTCGACTTCGGCTGCGGCTCCGGCATCCTTGCGCTTGCCGCGCTGAAGCTGGGCGCCGCTGAGGCCATCGGCGTGGACAACGATCCGCAGGCCCTGGTCGCCACCGCCGACAATGCCGAGCGCAACGGCGAACAGGCGCGCATGCACGTGTACCTGCCGCCGGACGAACCGGTCGCCACCTACCCGATCGTGGTCGCCAACATCCTCGCCTCGGCACTGGACGCGTTGGCCGAGCTGCTGGCCGCGCGCGTGGCTGCCGGCGGCCGTATTGCCCTGTCCGGCATCCTGCACGGCCAGGAAGGTGAACTGCTGCAGCGCTATGCCGAATGGTTCGACGACCTGCAGGCGACCCAGGATGGCGACTGGATGCGCATCACCGGCGTGCGCCTCGCCTGATCGTGGTTGAATGACTGCTGGATCCGAGCCCGCACCCTGAGCATGTCCGAGCCGAACCCACCGCGACGCCCTCTGGCAACCTTCCTGCGCACCGCCCCGGAAGGTTCGCCCGTGCCTGCGACCGATGCGCGCACGCAGGAACCGCAAGAACACGCGTCGCCTGCCATGCAGGTGCCAGCCGGGCCCGCCGAAGCGGCGCATGTTGCGGCGGAGATGCAGCACGACGATGCGCCTGTCATCGTTGATGACATTGCGGCCATCGCGTCGGCACCGGTTGCAGTGCCGGCAACGACGGCCGCCGTTGACGCGCCGAGTTTCCTTGGCAGTGCGCGCCCCCGCAGCCTGCCGGCACCGCGCTGGCACTGGCTGCTGGTTGCAGGGCTGGCGCTGCTGCTGGTGCTGCAGAGCCTGCTGGCCGACCGTGCGCGGCTGGCCGCCGACGCTGGCAACCGTGCTTGGCTGGGCACGCTCTGCGGCCTCCTGCGCTGCAGCCTGCCGGCCTGGCATGAACCCACTGCCTTTACCATGACCAGCCGCGAGATCCGGCCGCTGCCCGGCCGGGCCGGCGTGCTGCAGGTGCAGGCCAGCATCCGCAACGACGCTCGCTGGGCACAGGCCTGGCCGGACCTGCGCCTGTCACTGTCCGATGCTGATGGCCGGGTGATCGGCAGCGGTGTGTTCACGCCTGCGCAGTACCTTGGCGAGAACCCCGGCGCCGCGCTGCTGGAACCGGGCCAGAGCGCGCGCGTCGCCTTCCGTGTGCAGGAGCCCGCCGCATCCACCGTCGCATTCACCTTCGACTTCCTCTGAACGTGAAAAGGCGACCGGCCGTGGCAGGCCGGGCACGCTCGCGCTAGACTGGCCGCCACCACCTCGTCCGGCCGCGCGCACCGCGCGCACGGGCCCACCGAATCGGGAACCCCCTTGAACGCTGTCCTCTCTCGTCCTGACAACAGTCGTGGCGCTCCCCGGCCACCGCTGCGTGAACATGTCGCCCAATCCGTGCGCCGTTACCTGCGTGACCTCGATGGCTGCGACGCGGACGATGTCTACGAGATCGTGCTGCGCGAGATGGAGATCCCGCTGTTCGTGGAAGTGCTCAACCACTGCGAAGGCAACCAGAGCCGCGCCGCCGCGATGCTGGGCATCCACCGTGCCACCCTGCGCAAGAAGCTGAAGGAATACGGCATCAGCGCGTAAACGCGCACGGGTAGTGCCGGCCGCTGGCCGGCAACCCCACGAACGGTGGCAGGATGTTGCAGTTGCCGGCCAGCGCCCGGCACTACCGGTAGATCCGCCCCATGCGTGGATGGAAGCCCGGCAGAATCAACCGCCGCCGCCCGCCTTCCAGTAATACCGCACCACGTGGAAGAACACCGGCGCGGCGAAGCACACCGAATCCAGCCGGTCGAGCATGCCGCCATGGCCCTCGATCATGTGGCCCCAGTCCTTGATGCCCCGGTCACGCTTGATCGCCGACATCACCAGGCCGCCCCAGAACCCCATCAGGTTGATCAGCAGCGACAGGCCGAACGCCTGCAGCGGCGTGAACGGGGTGATCCACCACAGCGCCGCGCCCAGTGCGCTGGCACTCAGCACGCCGCCGACGAAGCCCTCCACCGTCTTCGACGGCGACAGCTTCGGCGCGATCAGGTGCTTGCCCAACAACTTGCCCCAGATGTACTGCAGCACGTCCGAGGACTGCACCACGATCACCAGGAAAGCAAACAGCAGCACGTTGCGCGAGGGGTCATGGCCCGGCACGTGCAGGTTCAGCAGCAGCGGCACATGCGAAATGCAGAACACGCAGATCATCAGCCCCCACTGCACCTTAGCGGTCCGCTCCAGGTAGTGCGTGGTGTCGCCGCCGATGGTCGACAGGATCGGCAGGAACAGGAACGCGTAGACCGGAATCAGCAGCGTGTACATGCCGTACCAGTCGATCCACACCAGGTAGTACTGCCACGGCAGCACGATGTAGAACGCGGCCAGCAGCGCGTAGTAATCGCCTGAGCGGGTCGGCGCCAGGGTGATGAACTCGCGCAGTGCGAACAGCGAGATGATCGCGAACAGCACGATCACCCCGGCGCGGCCGAAGAACAGCGCCAGCCCGACCACGATCGCCATTACCCACCACGCGCGGATGCGCGACACCAGGTTGGCGATGACCGCGCTGGGCCGGCCGCGCTGGCGCCATCGCAGCGTTTCGGCCACCAGCGTGGCCAGTACCAGCACCGCACCGACGCCAGCGAACAGCAGGCCGGTCTGCTGGCCCACGCTCTGCGCTGCCAGGTCGCCGGACACATCGATCAGGAAACTCATGCGCGCCCCCCGTTCGGCGCCAGGTCCAGCAGCGCCTGCCGGCTGCGGGCCAGGAAGGCCGCCTTGTCCTCGTCGGCCTGCAGCCGCAGCGGCGTACCGAAGGTGGCCGTGCACAGCAGCGGCAGCGGCAGGAACCGGCCCTTGGGCATCACCCGCTTCAGGTTGTCGATCCACACCGGCACGAATTCCAGCTCCGGCCGTTGCCGTGCCAGGTGATAGATGCCGCTCTTGAACGGCAGCAGCGGCTCATCGCCCACGTTGCGGGTACCTTCCGGAAACAGGATCAGCGAGCAATCTTCGTCCACCGCGTCACGCAGGGCCTGCAGCGGATCCTGCTGGCGATGGCCGGCCTCGCGCTCGACCAGCACGCCGTTGAACACCGCATCGATCAGGTAGCGACGCAGGCCGTCGCGCTGCCAGTATTCGGCCGCGGCAACTGGCCGCACCTGGCGCCGCAACGCAGGCGGCATCGACGACCAGATCAGCACGAAGTCGCCATGGCTGGCGTGGTTGCCGTAGTACACACGGCGCTCGCTGGACGGCGCGCAACCGATCCACAACGCGCGGGCACCGGTCACTACATGGATCGCACCACTGCAGGCGCGGGCAATCAGTTCGGCGAACATTGGTCCCTCCCGTTCACGTCTGCGGCCACAACACGGCCAGCACCAGCAGTGCGAACTGCACCGCTGTCAGCAGGTACTGGCGCAGCAGCAGGCGACGCATGCCGGCCCAGCGCGCGTCCCAGCCCCGCAGGGGCGCATCGGGCGACGCGCGGCGCAGGCCACTGTGGTGCAGCAGCTGATCAGTGCGGCGCGCGGCGGCATCGCCGTCCAGGCGCTCATCGCGCAGCAGCTGCAGCAGGCTGGCGTCCAGCGCAACCCGCCACGCGTGGTACGTCTGGGCCACCCCTGCAGACATGCTGGCCAGCAGCAACCCTGCAGCGATCATCGCCAGGCCCGGCTCGGTGCCGAGCAGCAGCAATGCCACCAGCAGCAGCCCCAGCGACAGGCATGCCGGCCAACGCCCCTGCCGCAGCAGCAGCTGCATGGTCGCCAGATCGGGAACCGTGCTCATGCGCGCACTCCTGCCGCGTCGGTGATGGCACGCAGATGGGCCGTACCCAGCACGATGCCAGGGCGCGCAGCACGCACGATCGCCACCGCCGCGTCCGCATCGGCCGCACGACCACTGCGCAGCAGCCAGGTGGCCACGCTGGCGGCGCTGCGCGAATAGCCCAGCGCACAGCACACCAGCAACGGTCCGTGCCCATGCAGGCGCTCGATGGCCTCGGCTGCTTCGCGCAGCTGTTCCGGTGCAGGGACCACCAGGTCCAGCATCGGCACGCTGGCATACGCGGCGCCCTGCGCGCGACAGGACAGCTCGGCGCAGGCATCCACCACGCCCCCCAGTGGCTGCGGCAACGCGCCGTTGGGAATGCGGCCCAGCCACACGCCGTCCAGCACCGGCACCGGCTGCGGCGCACGCCGCGTCCACAGCCGCGAGTTGATCCAGGCAGCGCCCAGGTACGGTGCCAGCAGCCATCGCGCGGCCATCGTCAGGCGGCCATCGGCGCGCTTCTGGAACACCGCTGTACCCAGCCCGGCATAGGCCAGCGCCACCAGCAGCAACGACGCCACCGGCCACAGCAGCCACAACGCGGCGCCACGCAGAAGCACCACCGGCACCAGCAATACGGCGGCCCCCAGCAGGTACAACGCTGCCAATCGCCAACGCCTCGCATCACGCGCGGTGTGCCAGGCCCGCAATGGTGGCGTGCCCTGCTCCGGCCACAGCCAGACGCACAGCCAACCGGCCAGCAGGCCGGTCGGGATATCGATGAAATGGTGCTGGAACGTGGTCAGCACCGAGACGCCGATCAGCAGTGCCCACACATGCAGTACCCCGCGCCACATGCCATGCAGGTACTGCGCGAACTTCACCCACAGCACGATCAACAGCACGATGTGCAGCGACGGCGCCTGGTTGAACGGCTTGTCGAAGCCCAGCAGCACATCGAACAGCCAGCCGAACATACCGCCGATCTCCGGACGCTCGAAGCTGAAGCGCAGCGGCCACAGCAGAAAACAGGTGACCGCGATGACCTGCGCACTGAACAGTCGCAGCGCATGCCGGTCCAGTTCCAAGCGATGCCGGCACAGGAAGAACGAGATTGCGTAGAACAGATCGATCGACCAGTACGGCACGATCGTCCACGGCACGAACGGGATACGTGTCTCCCACGCGAACGCCATCACCGGCAGGGTGGCGTGGCGGCCGGCCATCCAGTTGGCGAAGCCGTAGCTTGCGAAGAAGAACGGACCCAGCAGGGCCAGCCACAGCAGGGCGCGCCGCCAGGGGCGCCCTTCCGCGGCCAGCGGGGTTGCGGCGAGCGTCGCCATCACGCGGTCCGGCGCGCCAGCGACACGGTGAAGATGCCGAAGTCGTCGATGCGCTGCGCCACCTTCTCGAAACCGGCCAGGCGCACCAGCTCATCCATCTCCTGCTGGGTACGGCGACGCATCACCCACGCCGCGCCACCGCGATGGCTGGTCAAGGCGCGCGCGATGAATTCCAGCTGCGGGTGCCAGGGTTGGCCGGTGTAGGCCAGGTAGCCTCCCGCCGGCACCGTTGCGGCGATACCCTGCAGCGAGCGCAGCACGGCGTCGTTGTCGGGGAACAGTTCGTACAGGCCCGAGACCACCGCCAGTGTCGGTGCTGGATCGACCTTGGCCAGTTGCGCCGGATCGAACGCATCGCCCTGCTCGAAGCGGGCGATGTCGGCCGCACCGAGGCGCTCGATCAACGCTTGGCCCTGGGTCACGTTCAGATCGCTGAAATCACGCAGCACGATACGGTCGGCGCGCTGTTCGCCCTGGCCCAGCGCTTCCAGCACATACCGGCCATGGCCGGCGGCCACGTCCAGCACACGCACCGGCGTGCCCTGCCCGCGCAGGCGCTGGGCAGCGTCGCGCAGCAGTTCCTGCAGGTGCTGGCCGCGCACGCGGATGCCACGCCAGCCGATTGCATCCAGGTAGTTGCGGTCGACCATCCGCCCCAATGGGCCCTTGCCGCGCGCCTCATTCCGGTAGATGTAGTCCAGCGTGCTACCGGAATCGAAACCGGTCCGCAGGCCCAGCGCGATGCCTTCGGACAGCGTGCCGCCGAAGCGCAGGCCGCCACGCACCACGCGCCAGCGCAGGTCGGCCAGGCTGTTGCGCTCCGGTGGCCAGGCCAGGATCTCGGATTCTTCGAAGGTTGGCCCGTGACGGTGCGCGTCGCGCCGTGACAGCTCGCGCAGCGGCTCGGCAAAACGCGCCTGGATGAAGCTGCGGATGCGCGCCAGTGCTGGTGCACGATCGCGCTCGCCCAGCGTGTCGTGGAAGAAGCCCGGCAGATGCACACGCTCCTTGATCGGGCTGGACAGGCGCTCGTAGAAGCGGTCCTGCGGGCCACGGTGCACGACGAAATCCGAGCCGGACACCAGCAGCTGCACCGGTACGCTGATCGCCTGCGCATCGGCCACGATGCGGTCGGCCGCCTCGTACAGGCCCAGCAGCACGCGCACCGAAATCGGCCGGGTGATCAGCGGGTCGGTGCGATAGCTTTCCACCCGCGCCGGGTCATGGGTCAGCCACTGCGGCTTGACGTAGCTGTTGACGAAGAAATTGCCGCGCAGCTTCTGCATCAGCGCCAGGCCCGGGCGTGCGAACGGCACGTACAGCTTCACCTTGAACGCCGGCGAAGCCATCACCAGCGCGCGCAGGCGTGGTGCGTAGTCGTGCACCCAGGTCGCGGCGACCACCGCCCCTACGCTCTGCGCGATCACCACGATGTCTTCCACCGCAATGCCGTGCTCGGCGCCGATGTGGGCGATGAAACTGTCCAGATCACGCACCAGCGCCGGGAAGCCCGGTGCATCGCCCCGTGCGCCCGGCGAACGGCCATTGCCGCGCGCGTCCCAGGCGAAGAAGGCGGTGTCGGGCAGGTCCAGCTCATCGACCAGGTGGGTGACCCGGCCGGAGTGCTCATGGCCGCGGTGCAGCAGCACGATGGCCTTGGTGGCCGGCGTTGCGGTGGTGCCCGCCCAGTACCGGTAGAACAGCGGTACCTGGTCGAAGCTGTGGAATTCCCGTTCCTGCGCCTGACGCATGCAATCTCCTGATTGTCTTCTTGTATCTGCTTGATTAATTCGGCGAAACCGCTGCTTCCCGCAGTCCCCGACGGACGCGGTTGACCATCGTCAGCACGCACAGCACCGCCATGACCGCGGCCACGCCAGTGACCGTCATCGCGCCAACCCACTCAAACGCCAGCAGCAGGCCCAGCGCACCGATCACGAACGCGCGGTCGCTCTTGCCCATCGGGCCGTCGTAGCGGCGGCTGGCACCGACCATCAGCCCCAGCACCCCGGCGTACTCGCTCAGGGCCGCGGTCCAGGCCAGCAGCCACAGCATCTCGGGGCGCACGCCCGGCACGCTGAGCAGGCTCAGGTACAGCGCCGCATCGGCGATTACATCGCACAGCTCATTCAGATAGGCGCCCAGCCGCGACTGCTGGCCGAACTCGCGGGCCAGCATGCCGTCCACGGCGTTGAGCGCCATGCGCAGCAGCATCCACAGTGGCAGCAGCAGGTACAGCAGGGGCTGGGCCGGCGCGCAGCACCAGACGGCGGCGGCCACCAGCAGCGAGACCACGGCAGCGGCCACGGTCACCGTATTGGCAGTGATCCCCATGCGGTACAGACCGCGTACGGCTGGACGCAACAGGTCCTGGAAACGTCCTTTCAATGCATAGATCGACATGATCCGTACCCGCTGATCCTTGGCAGTGCGGGCACAGCCTACCCCATCGTTGGCAGATTCCGACAACCCTGCTCTGGTCCGCAGGCCAGCCCCCGGATCGGGCCGGATCGGTGTGCCCGACCCGGCCTTGCGTCGATCGCCACGGCAAATTACCCCTTCCAGCGCCCGCCACCGGCCCCCACCGCCTACAATATCGGCCCCGCTCCGCTGCCGATTCTGTCCCATGACTGCCGATCTGTTGCCCGTCCGCCGGGCCCTCCTCTCCGTTTCCGACAAGACCGGCCTGGTCGAGCTGGCCACTGCGCTGGCCGCACGCGGCGTGGAGCTGCTGTCCACCGGCGGCACCGCCAAGGCGATCCGCGATGCGGGCCTGGCCGTGAAAGACGTGGCCGACGTCACCGGTTTCCCGGAAATGATGGACGGCCGGGTCAAGACCCTGCACCCGATGGTGCACGGCGGCCTGTTGGGCCGTTCGGGCCTGGATGATGCGGTGATGGCTGAGCACGGCATCGGTGCCATCGACCTGCTGGTGCTGAACCTGTACCCGTTCGAATCGGTCACCGCCAAGGCCGACTGCACGCTGGCCGACGCGGTCGAGAACATCGACATCGGCGGCCCGGCCATGCTGCGTTCGGCAGCCAAGAACTTCGCCCGCGTGGCGGTGGCCACCGACCCGTCGCAGTACGCCGAACTGCTGGCCTCGCTGGCGGCCAACGACGGCCAGCTGTCGGCCGCCACCCGCTTCGCGTTCTCGGTGGCCGCGTTCAACCGCGTCGCCCAGTACGACGCGGCGATCAGCAACTACCTGTCGGCGGTCACCGCCACCGACGCCGCCGTACCGGCACGTGCCGAGTACCCGGCGCAGATGAACTCCACCTTCGTGAAGGTGATGGACCTGCGCTACGGCGAGAACCCGCACCAGAGCGGCGCGTTCTACCGCGACCTGTACCCGGTGCCGGGCACGCTGGCCACCTTCCAGCAGCTGCAGGGCAAGGAACTGAGCTACAACAACCTGGCCGATGCCGACGCGGCGTGGGAATGCGTGCGCCAGTTCGATGCACCGGCCTGCGTCATCGTCAAGCACGCCAATCCGTGTGGCGTGGCCGTCGGTGCCGGCAACGGCGATGCCTACGAGCTGGCCTACGCCACCGACCCGACCAGCGCCTTCGGCGGCATCATCGCCTTCAACAAGCCGCTGGACGCCGCCACTGCCAAGGTGATCCTGGACCGCCAGTTCGTGGAAGTGCTGATTGCCCCGGACTACGAGCCGGCCGCGCTGGAATACGCGCAGAAGAAGGCCAACGTGCGCGTGCTGCGCATCCCGCATGGTGATGGCCTGAACAACTTCGACAGCAAGCGCGTGGGCTCGGGCCTGCTGCTGCAGTCCTCGGACAACCGCGGCATGACCCGCGACGAGCTGAAGGTGGTCAGCAAGCTGGCGCCGACCGACAAGCAGTTCACCGACCTGCTGTTCGCCTGGAAGGTGGCCAAGTTCGTGAAGTCCAACGCGATTGTGTACGCCAAGGACAACCGCACGATTGGCGTGGGCGCCGGCCAGATGAGCCGCGTGTACTCGGCCCGCATCGCCGGCATCAAGGCTGCCGATGCGAACCTGGTAGTCGAGGGTTCGGTGATGGCCTCCGATGCGTTCTTCCCGTTCCGCGACGGCATCGATGCCGCCGCCGCCGCCGGCATCAAGGCGGTGATCCAGCCGGGCGGTTCGATGCGCGATGCCGAAGTGATCGCCGCCGCCGACGAACATGGCCTGGCCATGGTGTTCACCGGCGTGCGCCACTTCCGCCACTGATACTGGAGCGACACGGATGTCCGCAGTCTCACTGAAATCGCTGGCCATGCTCGCCCTCGCGGGCGCGGCCGTGCTGGCCGGCTGCAAGCCTGCGGCCGCCCCGGTGCCTGCGTCGTCGCCACAGGCCGCCACGTCGGCCCCTGCCGAGCCGACGGCGCACGTGAGCCGCACCGCACGACTGCAGGCCTTCCTGGTCCAGCGCTACGGCAAGAACGCCAGGCTCTCCGGTGAATGGCACGGCAGCTGGAACGACGACGGCGAAACCCGCCCGATGGACTGGCACGTCTGCGCCGAGCAGCCGGTGGTGAGCGGTGACAGCTGGCAGCAGTTGCTGGCGGTCTGCGGCGCACTGTCCGAAGGCGCGCACATCGACGCGGGAACGATCGACTTCTTCGTGCTGCGCCCGAAGGGCGATGGCTTCGACGTGACCAGCGAACTGACCGGCGAACGCTTCGGCAGCGGTGGCCAGCCCGGCACGGTCAGTGTCATCCGCGCCGGTAGCGACTTCCATGGCTTCCGCGTCGAGGACGGCTGGTTCGGGCAGGGCTTCTCGCTGCTCTCGCAGTCGCTGATCCTGCCAGGCCCGAACGGCCTGGTGGCCAGCGGCAGCGTGCGCAGCCATATCGACAATGATGCCCAGTACGAGTGCGACAACCCAGGGGCCAGCAGCGACCCGGAGACCGTCGAGGACTGCCGTACCCGCCGCTTCAGCATCGATTTCGCACTGCGCTTCGACGACAGCGATCGCAGCGCGCGCATCTGGCCGCTGCTGATCGAGGAAACCGGAACCACCTGTGGTGGCAAGCAGGTCCGGCAGGAACACCGCTTTACCCTGGACCCGAAGACCTGGGCCTATTCCTTCCCCGAATCGCTGCGACGCGAAGGCTGCGAATGAAGCACCTGCGCCAACGGGGACATCGACCTTCCCTTCCCACGCAATCTGGAATCTCGTGATGAACGTACTTGTCATCGGCTCTGGCGGCCGCGAACACGCCCTGGCATGGAAGCTGGCCCAGTCCTCCCGTGTCACCGAAGTGATCGTGGCGCCCGGCAACGCCGGCACCGCCAGCGAAGACAAGTGCCGCAACGTGGCGGTGAAAGTGACCGACATCGACGGCCTGCTGGCGCTGGCCCAGGCCGAAGGCGTGGCGCTGACCGTGGTCGGCCCGGAAGTACCGCTGGTGGCCGGCGTGGTCGACCGCTTCCGCGCCGCCGGCCTGCGCATCTTCGGGCCGACCGCCGCCGCCGCGCAGCTGGAAGGCAGCAAGGCCTACGCCAAGGACTTCCTGGCCCGCCACAACATCCCCACCGCGTTCTACGCCGTGCACACCGAGGTGGATGCCGCGCTGGCCTATGTGCGCGAGAAGGGCGCCCCGATCGTGGTCAAGGCCGATGGCCTGGCCGCCGGCAAGGGCGTGATCGTGGCGATGACCCTGGCCGAAGCCGAAGACGCGGTGCGTGACATGCTGTCGGGCAACGCCTTCGGCGATGCCGGTGCGCGCGTGGTGATCGAAGAGTTCCTCGATGGCGAGGAAGCCAGCTTCATTTCGATGGTGGACGGCGTGCACGCGCTGCCGATGGCCACTTCGCAGGACCACAAGCGCGTCGGCGACGGCGACACCGGTCCGAACACCGGCGGCATGGGCGCGTATTCGCCGGCCCCGGTGGTCACGCCGGAAGTGCATGCCCGCGTGATGCGCGACGTGGTGAACCCGACCGTGCAAGGCATGATCGCCGACGGGATCCCGTTCACCGGCTTCCTCTATGCCGGCCTGATGATCGACGCCAGCGGCGCGCCGAAGGTGATCGAGTTCAACGTGCGCTTCGGCGATCCAGAAACCCAGCCGGTGATGCTGCGCCTGCAGTCGGATCTGGTCGAACTGGTGGAAGCGGCCATCGACGGCCGCCTGGACCAGATCGACGCACAGTGGGATCCGCGGCCGTCGCTGGGCGTGGTGCTGGCGGCGAAGCCGTACCCGGAAGCGCCGATCACCGGCGACGTGATTTCCGGCCTGGATGAAGTGCCGGCCACTGCCAAGGTATTCCACGCCGGTACGGCATTGGATGCACAGGGCCAGGTGCTCAGTGCCGGCGGCCGCGTGCTGTGCGTGGCTGCACTGGGTGACAGCGTGCGCGACGCGCAGGCGAACGCCTATGCCGGCGTGGCCAAGGTGACCTGGGCCAACGAATTCCACCGCAACGACATTGGCTGGCGCGCGATCGCACGCGAGGGGTGAGGCCCACGCGGGATCGGGGCATCCACGCATGGCGTGGATCTACCTGATCTTGCCGCATCCATGCATGGCGTCGATCATGCGAGGCTCGCGGTAGATCCACGCCATGCGTGGATTGAATACCACGGTAAAGCAAAGGCCCGGCATCGCCGGGCCTTTGCTTTACAGAACTGCTTCGAGGCCCTTCCGTTCAATCAGGTTAAGCAACTTCAGTGACGGTCCGCTGGGCTTCTTTTCGCCCTGCTCCCAGCTGCGTACGGTGGAAACGCTGGTATTGAGAACTCCCGCAAATACCGGCTGACTGAGCTGCAATGACGTACGCAGGGCACGGATCTGGGCACTGCTGTATTCAGGGACCGGCTCAAGGCAAAGCGCTTCGTAGCTGCTCAACCGACGCTTATCAATGAAGCCATGCGCGTGCAGATTCACAGCCGCATCATGCACCGCTTCAAGAAGCGCACTTTTCGCGCGCCGTCGCTCAGGGGGCTTCGTCATGGCCGATCTCCTGTAGATCCCCGTATTCCAAGGCACGATTCAGCTGCGCCGTACTCATTTTCAGGAACTCCGATGCGTACAACTGCAGCGCATCCCGTTCCGCATTCGTGATCGCAGTACGTTCATTCTTCTCGTAGCCGAAAAGGAAGAACCAATGCCCGCCTCGCTGCGTGGCGACGATGATTCGAACGCTCCCACGCTTTCCTCGCCCCGGCAACGCAACGCGCTTCTTGAAGATTCCGCCGCCAAGATCAGCATCCACCAGACCCGCTTCCATTTCACGTACCGACCGGTACAGCGCAGCGTCGGACAGGGTGGTCCTGCGCATGCTGCGATTGAAACTTCGTGTGCGGAAGATGCGTGGCATGATCATACCGTGCCACTGCGTGGTACGGCGTGAACATCAGCACCCAGCACATGACCCGGTCGGCGCAATCACCGCCCTGGCGTCAGAGTAGAGCCACGCCATGCGTGGCTAAGCCCCACAAATGAAAAAGGCCCGGCATTACCGGGCCTTTTCAGTACTTCAACGCCACCCGCGCCTTACGCGGTGAACAGCGCCTTCATCTTCTTCAGCGCGTTCGCCTCAACCTGGCGGATGCGCTCGGCCGACACGCCGTACTCGTCGGCCAGCTCCTGCAGCGTCACCTTGCTGTCGGCGTCCAGCCAGCGACGGCGGATGATGTCGCGCGAGCGGGCATCCAGTTCCGCCAGGCCTTCGCGCAGCAGCTGCATCTGGTTGTCTTCGCTGTCCTCGCGCTCGTAGGCCATCGACGGGTCTTCGTCATCGGCAACCAGGAACGCAGCCGGCGACGGCGGTGCGTGTTCGTTGTCCTCGTCGGTCGGCGCGTCGAAACCGATATCGCGGCCGGACAGGCGCGACTCCATTTCCATGACCTCGCGCTCGGACACGTTCAGGTCCTTGGCCACCGCGCTCACTTCCGCCGCGTTCATCCAGCCCAGGCGCGTCTTCGACTTGCGCAGGTTGAAGAACAGCTTGCGCTGCGCCTTGGTGGTGGCGACCTTCACGATGCGCCAGTTCTTCAGGATGAACTCGTGCATCTCTGCACGGATCCAGTGCACGGCGAAGGAGACCAGGCGCACGCCCATGTCCGGGTCGAAGCGCTTGACCGCCTTCATCAGGCCGATGTTGCCTTCCTGGATCAGATCGCCCAGGGCAAGGCCATAGCCGTTGTAACCGCGGGCCACGTGCACCACGAAGCGCAGGTGCGAATGCACCAGCTCGCGGGCGGCGTCCAGATCGTTGCCGTCGCGGAAGCGACGGGCCAGGTCCTGTTCGTCATCGACCGACAGCACCGGGATCTGGTGCACGGCACCGATGTAGGCGTCCAGCGAACCGAGCGCACTGGGAATCGGGAGATTGTTTGCCACAAGGGCAGTAGAGGTGTTCTGGCTCATAGGCACCCATCTTAGCAGTCCGGGATTTGGACTGCTAAAGGAGGAAAAAGTTCCAGCATCCTATTGATGCAACACTGGTCCCAAACAGAGCCCTACCGTAGCGCGATTTGATGACAGTGGCGAGCGCGCTTTTCGGGATTCACAATCCCTTGGAATTCAAGCAATTACCTGCCGGGAACCGGCCGATTCCGGTCAAGCGGAGCTGAACGGGCCGTTCTGGAGGCCCATTCAGGCCAGGGAACGTTGTCCGGCGTTCAGGCCCGGCCGCCAGCCGGCGCTCAGAGCACCGAGCGCGGCGGCAGCGACCAGTCGATCGGGGCCTGGCCGCGACGCAGCAGGTACTCGTTGGCCATCGAGAAATGGCGGCAGCCGAGGAAGCCACGATGGGCCGACAGCGGCGACGGATGCGGGGCCTTCAGAACGCGATGGCGACGGGTATCAATGACCTTGCCCTTCTGCTGCGCGTAGGCACCCCAGAGCATGAACACCAAGCCTTCGCGTTCGCGGTTGAGCACGTCCACCACGTGATCGGTGAAGCCTTCCCAGCCACGGCCCTGGTGTGCGCCGGCCTTGCCCTCCTCCACCGTCAGCACGGCATTGAGCAGCAGCACGCCGCGTTGCGCCCACGGGATCAGGCAGCCGTGGTCCGGGCGCGGGATACCGAGATCGCTCTCGATCTCCTTGTAAATGTTCAGCAGCGACGGCGGCACCGGCACGCCCGGCGGCACCGAGAAACTCAGGCCATGCGCCTGGCCACGGCCGTGGTACGGGTCCTGGCCGAGGATCACCACATTCACCTGCTCGAATGGCGTGGCGTCGAATGCGGCGAAGATCTGCGGGCCGGGCGGGAATACCGCCGCGCCACTGGCCTTGCGCTGGCGCAGGAAGCTGGACAGCTCGCGCATCTGCGGCTGCAGGAGGTAATCGCCGACATGCTGCTTCCAGCTCGGTTCCAGCTGGATCGTCGGGGTGTCCGCTACTTCATCAATCATTGCACCACTTCATCGAATCAGGGGTCCATCGTTCAACCGGGCCAGGCGCAGCTGGAACAGCACCTTGGTGACCAGCAGCCGTTCTTCGATCGGCTTGAGTACCAGGTCGTTGGCGCCGGACTGCAGCAGCCCGGTCTGGTTATGCGGGTTGCCGTCGCCGGTCATCACCAGCACCGGCAGGCGGCGCTTGCCGTAGCCGAAGTCCACGCGCACGCGCTGCACCACGTCGCGGCCGCTCAGTTCGCCCTTCAGGGTGACGTCGGTCAGCACCAGGTCGATGCGATGGCGGCTGCGGCCCAGCGACTCGGCGGTGAGCAGGGTGAACGCCTCTTCGGCGCTGACCACGTGCAGCACGTTCAACTGCTGGCGTTCGAGCATGCGCTTGGTGGCCTCGGCCACCACGCGGCTGTCCTCGATATAGAGGATGGTCGCGCCGGGAATGGTCTGCGGCTGCACATAGCCGCGGATGAAGGTCGCCAGCGCCTCGTGGCCCAGCGCCTTGTCGAAATAGTCGGTGACGTACTCGGTGAAGCGACGCTGCTCCAGATGCTGCTGGGCATCGCCGGACACCACGATCACCGGCACGTAGGCCTGGCCGGCCGCTTCGCGGATCATCCGCGCCAGCGCCAGGCCGTCGCCATCACGCAGGGTCAGCGAGGTGGTCACCAGGTCCACCGGGCCCTGCGCCAGCGCCTGCTGCGCATCCTCGATGCTGTCGCAGCCAATCACCTCCACGCCCGGCAGGTCGCGCTGCAGGACGTCGGCGATCAGCTTGCGGACCAGCTTCGAGCCATCGACCACCATCACCCGCGTCGCGGGCCCTTCAAGGTGCTTCAGCGCTTGCGGTTGCATGCCGGTCTCAGGTGTCGGTCGGTCGGGTCTGGCGCAGGAAGTGGCCGGTGACCAGCCACGCGCCCAGCCAGCCCAGCAGCAGCGTGCCGAGCAGGACCAGGCCACCGTGCAGCAGGTCCAGGCCGTGCAGCACGAACGGGCTGCCGTAGCTGCGCGAGAGTTCGGCCAGCGGCACGCGCAGCGCGGCGCCGGCGGCGCCGATCAGCGCCAGCGCAACCGCGCCGGCGCCCAGGCCATACCACGCACCCAGGTACAGGAACGGGCGGCGGATGAAGCCATCACTGGCGCCGAGCAGCTGCAGCACGCCGATCTCTTCGCGGCGGGCCTGGATGTCCAGGCGCACGGTGTTGCCGACCACCAGCGCGGCACCGACGCCGAGCAGGACCGACAGCACCTGCACCAGCCGCGCGCCGAACGCCAGCCAGGCATCCAGGCGCTGGCGCCACAGTGCATCGTGCTGCACCAGGTCGGCCTCGGGCAGGCTTTCCAGCGCGCGTGCCAGGCGCGCGTCGTCCTTGCCCTGGCCGGGGGTGATCACCAGCAGCGAGGGAAGCGGGTTGTCATTGAGTGCGTCGATCGCCTCGCCGAGGCCGGCGTCGCGCAGTTCCTGCAGGCCCTGCTCGGGCGTACGCACGTTCACTTCGGCCACGTCGTCGCGGTCGCGCAGCTGGCCGGCCAGGCGCAGCGCGCCGGGGCCATCGACGTTGCCCTTGAGGAACACATTGATGTCGCGCGACTGCTGCACGCTGCCAGCGAACTGCTTGAGGTTGTCCAGCGCGATCGACAGGCCCAGCGGCAGGGCCAGCGCCAGCGCCATGACCATCACCGTCAGCAGGGTCGCCCACGGCTTGCGGCAGGCACGGCCGAGGCTGAACACCACGCTGTGCGCGTGGTGCTGGAACCAGACGCCCACGCGCGAGGGGGCGGCGGCTTCGCTGTTTTCGTTCTTCGCCATGCGTTACTCCGCCAGATCCTGCGGCGAGATGTCATCCACCAGCCGGCCGTGGTCGAGGATCAGCACGCGCTTGCGCATGCGGCGCAGCAGCGGCAGGTCGTGGCTCACCACCAGCACGCTGGTGCCGCGCGCGGGCAGCTCGGCGAACAGGGCCATGATCTCCGCCGCCAGGGTCGGGTCGAGGTTGCCGGTCGGCTCATCGGCCACCAGCAGCTTGGGCTCACCGACGATGGCGCGGGCGATGCCAACGCGCTGCTGCTCACCGGCCGACAGCTGCGAGGGCAGCGCCTTCTCGCGGTGGCCCAGGCCCATCCGTTCCAGCACCGAGCGCACGCGCTTGCTGATGTCGCCACGGCGGGTGCCGCG
The DNA here is from genome assembly GCF_059367915.1 of Stenotrophomonas sp. YJH_SMC_19. Classification (NCBI taxonomy): domain Bacteria; kingdom Pseudomonadati; phylum Pseudomonadota; class Gammaproteobacteria; order Lysobacterales; family Lysobacteraceae; genus Stenotrophomonas; species Stenotrophomonas sp. YJH_SMC_19. The sequence continues at coordinate 17,171 of NZ_JCAFRI010000006.1, read as the reverse complement.
CAGGATCAGCGGCAGCGCCACGTTCTCGGCGATCGAGCGGTCCATCAACAGGCGGTGGTCCTGGTAGACCGCACCCACCGCGCGACGGTGGCGGGGCACATCGCCGCCACGCACCTTCAGCAGGTTGCGCTCGTCGAACACCACCGCGCCACGGCTGGGCCGCTCGTCCAGATGAATCAACTTGAGCAGGGTGCTTTTGCCCGCACCGGAATGGCCGGTGACGAACAGCATCTCGCCCGGCGCGACCTCGAAGCTGACATCGGTCAGTGCCTCGTGGCCACCGGCGTACTGTTTGCTGACATTGTCGAAGCGCAGGACACTCATGCCCCGATTATGCAGGACCGGCGCGACGTCGTGGAGACGGTCACATGATCGGTAGTGCCGGCCGCTGGCCGGCAACCCACACAACTGCCGGCCAGGGTGGGTGCCGACCGTTGGCCGGCACGCCCTTGAAGCCACCCGACCAACGGTCGGGTGCTACCCGCTGATCGGCAGCGCCGATCAGTTGCCCGACAGCATCCGGCGGATCTTGCGGCCGATGCGGGTCAGGAACGAATCGCCGGTATCAGCAGCCGTGCGCACCGGCTTGGCCACCACCTGCACCGGCGTGACCGGGCTGGCGCCATTGCCGGCGGCGTTCTGCACGCCCTCGGCACCTTCGACCGGACGACCGTGGCGACGGCGGCGGCGCTTGCGCGGCTTGTGCTCGCCGTCCACCGCACCTTCCGGTGCGCCTTCGGCACGCGGCGGGCGCGGCGGACGCGGGGCCTGGGCAGCGGCGCCTTCGGCACCGGCGGCCGGCGCGGCAGCGCCCTGCTCGCCTTCCGCGCGTGGCTTGCGCGGGCCACGCGAACGGCGTTCGCCGCTGCGCTCACCGTCACGGCCACCACGGCCACCACCACCACCGCCGGAACGGCCGCCACTGCGGCCACCGCCCCGACGTTCTTCCTCGGCGGCGCGGGCTTCGCGCGCTTCGCGGAAGATCTGGCCGACGCTTTCGTTGTCCTCGCCTTCCTCGCCTGCCGCCGGAGCCGGGCGTTCCGGGCGCGGCAGCGGGGTCAGCAGTTCCTTGGTGACCGGCTCGGACGGAATCTTCTGCTCGATATAGGCCTCGATGTCCGGCAGGCCCATGGCGTAGCGCTCGCAGGCGAAGCTGATGGCGTCGCCCTCTTCACCCAGGCGCGCGGTGCGGCCGATGCGATGCACGTAGTCTTCGGCGTCGAACGGCAGGTCGTAGTTGTAGACGTACTTGATGCCGTCGATGTGCAGGCCGCGCGCAGCCACGTCGGTGGCCACCAGGATTTCCAGCTGGCCCTTCTGGAAGCGGTTGAGCAGGCTCTCGCGCTTCTTCTGCGGCACGTCGCCGGACAGCACGCCGACACGATAGCCGGCCTTTTCCAGCGAACGCGCCACGCGCTCGACGAACACCTTGGTGTTGACGAAGACCATGGTGCGCGCGCCTTCGCTGCGCGACAGCAGGCCCAGCAGCAGCGGGATCTTCTCGTCGTCGGCCGGGAAGTAGATGCGCTGGCGCACGCGCGCGGCGGTGATGGTCTCGGCTTCGACCACCAGCTTCTGCGGCTCGTTCATGTGCTCGTAGGCCAGCTCCAGCACGCGGTGGCTGAGGGTGGCACTGAACAGCAGGGTCTGGCGGGTGGTGCGCTCCGGCATGCGGCGCAGCAGGAAGCGGATGTCCTTGATGAAGCCCAGGTCGAACATGCGGTCGGCTTCGTCCAGCACGCAGATCTCGCAGGCGTGCAGCGACACCACCTTGTGCTGCTTGACGTAGTCGATCAGGCGGCCCGGGGTGGCGATGATCACGTCCACGCCCTGCTGCAGCAGCTCGCGCTGCTTGTCGTAATCCACGCCGCCGTAGACCAGGGCGAAGCGCAGGCCCAGGTCGGAACCGAACTTCACCGCATCCTTGTGGATCTGGATGGCCAGCTCGCGGGTCGGGGCGAGGATCAGCGCACGCGGATCTTCCGGCTTGCGATCGGCCAGCGCCGGACGCGTCAGCAGGCGGTTCACGACAGCGACCAGGAAGGCCAGGGTCTTGCCGGTGCCGGTCTGGGCCTGGCCGGCGACATCACCGCCGGGCAGCGCGACCGGCAGGGTCAGCGCCTGGATCGGGGTGCAGCGGGTGAATCCGGCTCCTTCAAGGCCGGCCTGCAGGGCCGGGTGCAGCTCGAAGGAGGAAAAGGTCAAATCGGTCAGCGGTTTGTCGCTCATGAGTCCGTCTTGGTATGGCCGCCGGCCCGTGGGGCGGCTGGCACTTCATCGTCTAGGGGCACCGTCGCAAACTGCGGCCCCTGCGGCGGGTTGGCAGGCTGGGACCACCCGGTCCGCGCGCCGCACAATGGTCCAGTTTAACGCACTCGGGCCGGCAAACCGGAATGCCCCGTCTCACCGACTGGAGAGACGGTGCACCTTCATCCAGCCACACGGGACTTGAACGACCCCGCCGGTCCCGCTGGTGTCGCCCGCTGCCACCCCCATCTTCGGGAAGACAGTGAAATCCGACACATACCGGGCTTCGAAGCGATCACGATACGCTGGGTTCCAGCCGGCGCCTGTCCCCGCCCTGCGATAGGGGTACACTGCCGGCCGTGAGCGTCCAGGCATCCCGCCGAACGCACCGCGGCAGTGCGCCGCGAGGCAACGACGAGGGTCGCGCCACCGGGCATGGCCCAGTTCACCCACCTCCGGCATGGCCGGGTGCAATCCAAGACGAGAAACCAAGATGAGCGACAAGGTTGTACATGTCGGCGACGCCGACTTTGATAGCGCAGTGCTGAATTCCAAGGAACCGGTGCTGGTCGATTTCTGGGCCGAATGGTGTGGCCCGTGCAAGATGATCGCCCCGGCGCTGGACGAACTGGCCGATGCCTACCAGGGCCGCGCCAAGATCGCCAAGGTCAACGTCGACCACAATCGTGCGCTGGCCGCCAAGTACCACGTGCGTTCGATCCCGTACCTGGTCGTGTTCAAGGACGGCGAGAAGGTCGGCGAGCAGATCGGTGCGGTGGGCAAGGCCCAGCTGGCCGGCCTGCTGGACAAGGCCCTGGCCTGATCCTGCTGTTTTCCGGCAGCCGCCACCCGCGGCTGCCGGCGGACGCCCTGCGTCCATGATGAATGCTGTTCCCGGCAGCCCTTGCACGGCGCCGCAGGCCGATGATAGTGTCGGCACATCCGGCCGCGTTCGCGTGCCGCACCCTCTGGACGCAGTTTCTTCCAGACCCATTCCCAACGTTCGCCGCCCCAGCCGGGCGCTCGCACCTTCAAGCGAGGAATAACGCTCTTGTCCGATAACACTTCCGAAACCGGCAGCGCCGATGCGCCCGCCGAAAAGCGCGTGCGCAAGCCCCGCGTGAGCAAGGCCGCCGCCCCGGCAGCCGCCGAAACCAGCGCCGCTCCGGCGCAGCCGACCCTGCCGCTGGCCGCCGCGCCCGAGGCACCGGCCCCCGCCCCCGCACCGAGCGCGCCCGCCGCCGAGGCCCCTGCCAGCAGTGGCGGTGGCGAAGGTGGTGAGGGTCGCGAATCCGGCCAGCCGCGGCAGCAGAACCACCAGGGCGGTGGCCAGAACCAGGGCCAGAACCCGTACAACCAGAACGGCCAGCAGGGCCAGGGGCAAGGCCAGGGCAACCGCCGTGACCGCTTCCGCAACCGCCGCGACCGTGACCGCAACAACAACCGCTTCCGCGACGACGGCATGCCCAACGACGGCGGCGAGCAGCAGCCCTTCGTGCCGCGTCCGCACGCCAACGTGCCGGAAGGCTTCCCGGTCTATTCGCTGAGCGACCTCAAGCGCATGCCGGCACAGAAGCTGCTGGAAATCGCCGAGCAGCTGCAGATCTCCGAAGGCGTGGCACGCGCCCGCAAGCAGGATGTGATCTTCGCCCTGCTGAAGGTGCTGACCCGCCATGGTGACGGCGTCGCCGCCGACGGCGTGCTGGAAATCCTGCCGGACGGCTTCGGCTTCCTGCGCGCGGCCGAAGCCAGCTACCTGGCCGGCCCGGACGACACCTATATCTCGCCCAGCCAGATCCGCCGCTTCAACCTGCGCACCGGCGACCACATCTCCGGCCGCATCCGCTTCCCGAAGGACGGCGAGCGCTACTTCGCGCTGAACATCGTCGACACCATCAACGGCGAGCCGATCGAAGCGTCGAAGAACAAGGTGCTGTTCGAGAACCTGACCGCCCTGTTCCCGCGCCGCCGCTTCACCCTGGAGCGCGGCAACGGTTCGTCGGAAGACATCACCGGCCGCATCCTCGACCTGATGGCGCCGCAGGGCAAGGGCCAGCGCTCGCTCATCGTGTCGCAGCCGAAGGCCGGCAAGACCATGATGATGCAGCAGGTCGCCACCGCCATCACCACCAACCACCCGGACGTGCACCTGATCGTGCTGCTGATCGACGAGCGCCCGGAAGAAGTGACCGAAATGCAGCGCACCGTGCGCGGCGAGGTCATCAGCTCGACCTTCGACGAACCGGCCGCGCGCCACGTGCAGGTGGCCGAAATGGTCATCGAGCGCGCCAAGCGCCTGGTCGAGCACAAGAAGGACGTGGTGATCCTGCTCGACTCGATCACCCGCCTGGCCCGCGCCTACAACAACGTGGTGCCGAGCTCGGGCAAGGTGCTGACCGGTGGCGTGGACGCCAACGCCCTGCATCGCCCGAAGCGCTTCTTCGGTGCCGCGCGCAACGTGGAAGAAGGCGGCAGCCTGACCATCATCGCCACTGCGCTGGTCGACACCGGCTCGAAGATGGACGAGGTGATCTACGAAGAGTTCAAGGGCACCGGCAACAGCGAAGTGCACCTGAGCCGTCGCATCGCTGAAAAGCGCGTGTTCCCGGCGATCGACATCAACCGTTCCGGCACCCGCCGCGAAGACCTGCTGATCGAGCCGGAACTGCTGCAGAAGATCTGGATCCTGCGCAAGCTGCTGCATCCGATGGATGAAATGGCCGCGATGGAGTTCCTGCTCGACAAGATGAAGAACACCAAGTCCAACGACGAGTTCTTCGGTTCGATGAAGCGCTGATCCACGGCATTGCATCGAAAAGAACCTGCCGCTCGCTGCGGCAGGTTTTTTTTTACCTGCAGGGCGACCCACTTCACTTCACCGCCGCCCGGTTTTGGCGATAATCCGCCCGATGCCCTGCCCGGCCCCGAGGGCCTGGCCACCGATTCCCGCTGTCGCCCCTTCCGGAGAACCGGTCGGGTCCAGCCTCCTGCCGGATCCGTCGACGCATGCGAACGCTGTCTCCCCGCCTCAACCTGGGCAAGCTGATCCTCGCCCTGGCCCTGCTCAGCGCCATCATCGCGCTGGCCAACACCCTGCTGGCCAGCTACCGGGTGCAGCGCGACCAGCTGGTCGGCAACACCCTGGAGGCCAACCGCGTCTACGCCACCAAACTGGCCGAAACGACCCAGAACTTCCTGCTGGCTGCCCAGCAGGAACTGGCCTACGCCGCCACGCGGCTCGGCCAGGGCAACCTCGACCCGGCACAGGCCCAGGACGAAGCCAGCCGCCTGCAGCTGCAGACTAACAGCTTCAACTCTTCGCTGGTGGTGGATGCCGACGGCCTGGTGATCGCCACCTCGCCGCAGACCCTGCAGCTGCAGGGCGAAGTGCTGCACAGCGTCGGCAACAATGCCGCGCTGGCCGCGCGCCAGCCGATGATCAGCGACCCGTACCAGTCGGCCACAGGCAAGCTGCTGGTCTCGCTGTCGCACCCGATCTTCGATCGGCAGGGCCACTACCGTGGTTACGTCAGCGGCACCCTGTACCTGCGCCAGCGCAGCGCACTGCACACGCTGCTGGGCAAGCACTACTACCGTGATGGTTCCTACCTGTACGTGGTCGATCGCCATGGCCGCCTGCTGTACCACGCCGATGGCAAGCGGGTGGGCGACTACGTGGTCGGCAACCCCGCAGTAAAGGCCGTGGTGCGCGGCGAGCGTGGCGCGCAGCAGGTGCGCAACAACCTGGGCGTGTCGATGCTGGCCGGCTATGCGCCGGTGGCGGCCACCGGCTGGGGCATCATCGCCCAGCGCCCGACCGAGGCCACGCTGCAACCGCTGTCGCGGTTGATGACTGCGGTAATCTGGAACGCAATCCCGCTGGGCCTGCTGTCGCTGCTGATCACCTGGTGGTTCGCCCGTCGCATCTCGATGCCGCTGTGGCAGCTCGCACGCAACGTGCAGGGCGGCGAAGACACCGGCAATGCGATCAGCCACGTCAGCGGCATCCGCGCGTGGTACTTCGAGGTCGCCCAGCTCAAGCAGGCGGTACTGCACAGCTTCAATGCACTGCAGGACCGCATCGGCACGCTCAACCGCGCCAGCCGCACCGATCCGCTGACCAGTCTTCTCAACCGCCGCGGCCTGCAGCAGGCGCTGGATGCCCTGCAGGTACAGGGCATCCCGTTCGCGATCCTGGCGCTGGACATCGATCGCTTCAAATCGATCAATGACAACCACGGCCATGACGTCGGCGACGCTGCCATCGTCCACATCGCCAACCAGATGCGCCGCTACTCGCGCGACAGCGACATCCTCTGCCGCGCCGGCGGCGAGGAGTTCCTGCTGCTGTTGCCGGGCATCAGCGCCGAGTCAGCGCGACAGGCTGGCGAGCGTCTTCGCCAGCACATTGCCGACCATCCGTTTGAACCGGTCGGCACCATCACCGTCTCGCTGGGCGTGGCCCACTTCCCCAGCTTCCATGTCGATGCCGAGCAGGCGCTGCGGCTGGCCGACAAGGCGCTGTACCTGGCCAAGGAACAGGGCCGCAACCGGGTGGTGGTCTACCCCTACGCCGATTGACGCGAAGCCGGGCTGGCCGGCTCCGCAGTGATCGTCAGCCCTGCTCCAGCGGCGTCAGCAGGCGCAGGCCGCGCTTGGCGCCGTCCACCATGTAGATGCCGCCCTCGGGCAGCAGGTCGCTGCCGTTTTCCGCCGCGTCACCGGTCACCCACGGTGCGCGCTGCTTCGGTCCTGGAATGAAGGCGCGCCAGCGGCCATAGCGCTCGGCAGCGGCATTGCGATCATCCGAGAACGCATAGTTGACCGGCACGCGTACCGACCAGAATTCCCGTGTGACGTCCTTCCCGCTGCTTGGAGGAATGAAGGTCCACTTGCGGGCGGTATTGATGCTGGCCTTGGCCAGCACATCGCGCAGCTTGGCCATGGTCCGCTCCGGCCCCGCCACGGTCATGTTGACCTGCTCGGCGATGACGTCGGCCACCGTGCCATCACGGGCGACCTTGATGATCAGGATCACATCGCCCTGACCACCGATCCTCATTGCCTCGTCCGGATAGCGCGGCGGCGCCAGGCGCTCTGCGGTCACCGAATCGGTGGCCTTTGGATCGTACTCGCTGAAATCCACGCTGGTCATGCTGACTTCGTAGTCGCCCTTGCCCGTGGACTTGCCACGCAGACGCACCCGAAACGGTGCCTGTGCGGCGACGGCCTTGCCATCGACCCGCGTCGGCTCGAAACGCCAAGGGCGAATGGTGCGTTCAACAAACGCGGCAACACCCGGGCTGATGTTTGCCTTCTGATCGAGCACCAGAGCGCTGACTGCGCCTTCTGCCGTGACCTCGATCTTTCCGGTCAGTGTCATGCTCAATTCGGTGGTGGCACGAACCGCGCGCGTGGTCTGCGCGTTGGCATCGCCGGCGAACAGCGGAGCGCCGGCACCAACGGCCAACGCGAGAGCGAGGAACAATGGGGAACGCATCATTGCCGGATCCTTGGTGATGAAGGGCGAGAGTACCTCAGTCCCAACACCCATGACAGCTGGCTCACGCCAACCGGTGCGCGCCAGCATAGGGCGGCGTGTCCGGATAGTCACCTCGGGCGAAGCGTTCCTGCAGGCCCTGCCACCAGCCCGGGTCGAACAGGTGCCGGTAGTGCTCGCGCACCGCTGCCAGCTCTGCAGCGGGCAGGCCCATGAACGGGCCGAAGCGCTCGGGAAACACGTCGCGCGGACCCACATGGAACCATGGCTCGTCGGACATCGCTTCCTCCGGCGTACGCGGCTGCGGCCAGGCGCGGAACACGCAGTCGCTGACCAGGCACAGCTCATCGTAGTCGTAGAACACGGCCCGGCCGTGCCGCGACACACCGAAATTCTTCGGCAGCATGTCACCGGGGAAGATGTTGTTGCGTGCCATGTCGGTGATCGCCTGCGCATAGTCGAGCACCGCCGCCCGCACCGCCTCCGCGCCCTGCTCGCGCAGGTACAGATTCAAGGGACGAAAACGACGCTGCACATAGCACAGTGCGACTTCGACCTCGTCGCCATCGATGCGTACGCTCTGCGCGCACTGCTGCAGCAGTTCACCCAGCAGGGCCGGCGCGAAGCGGTCGCGCGGAAAGCGCAGGTGGCGATAGGGCTGTGCGTCGAGCAGACGGCCGACACGATCGAGGTTGAACACCAGTGCGTACTTCTCTTCCACCTGCTGCCGCGACATCGCCTTGGGCCACGCGAAACGGTCGCGGATCAGCTTGAACACCAGCGGGTAACTGGGCAGGGTGAACACCGCCATGACCATGCCCGGCGTGCCCTCTGCATGCACCAGCCGCTCCTGCGGGTGCTCGTTGAAATGACGGAAGAAGGTGCGGTAGCGCTCGGTCTTGCCCTGCTTGGCGCGGCCCAGCACGGTGTAGATCTCATCGATGGGCTTGCCCGGCAGCAGACTGCGCAGGAACACCACCGCATCACCGACCGTGGCCAGGTTGGCCTGGAAATAGCTGCGTGACACGCCGAACAGGTGGGCCACGTCCCGGCGCCGGGTCAGCACTGCATCGGCGCGCAGGCCACGCTCGTCGTTCACCAGGGCAATCACGCACGGCGAGAACCGGTGCTCGCCGAACACGCGGCCAACCAGGTAAGCGCGGCGCTCGCGGTAGAACACCGTGTCGAGCAGCTCGATGCTGCGTACCGGCGTATCGCCCCAGTGGGCCAGGTCATCCTGCAGGCGCACCGCGATGGCCGCGGCGCAGCGCAGCTGGTGCGCATAGGGGATATCGAAGCGATAGTCGGCCAGCACCCGCTGCAGCGCCTCCACCGGCCGCGTCGGCGAAACCGCGTAGGTATGCCGCGCCACCGGGTGGGTGATGGCATCGGAGGGTTCGACATCGAAGGCGATGAACTCCAGCGCCGGGTCCACGCCGCGGGTAGCGAACAGGCGTCGCGACAACGTGTTGTAGAAGGTCTTGTACAGCTCCGCGTCGATCAGGCCCTGCAGCAGCGCGCTGTAGCGGGCGTGCACCCGCAACCACAGCGCGCGCTCGCCGATCGCGTCACCGGCGAGGCGGCGCAGCGCATCCATCTGCTCGGCGATGCACAGGTCGTACAGGGCGATGCGCTCGACCGCATCCTGTCGCGCACCGGCCCAGTTGCGCTGCTCGAAGCGCTGCCGCGCCCGCGCGGTGATCGCCGCAAAGCGGGCGTGGTACTGCTCGAAACCGTCGCGGATGGCTACCGCGATGCGCGGTGCCAGCTCGGCAGCGATGTCAGGACTGGACATGCATGGCTCACCCGGGAGGACCGGCTTCACCATACGCTGGCGTGTGCGATGCCGTCGAGCGCGAAGGTAGTGCCGGCCGCTGGCCGGCAGCACCTGGACCGTCGATGGGTCGATGCAGTTGCCGGCCAGCAGCCGGCACTACTGGCTCAGATCGCCAGTTCGGCTTCCACGTCCTGCACCTTGCGCCGTGCCAATGCCAGGTTGGACCTGGTACGGTCCAGCACGATGTAGAAGAACAGGCCCTTCTTCTTCGCCACCGGGCGCATGATGTGGTACGCCTTGCCCAACGAGATCAGGATGTCCTCGATGCTGTCGTTGAGGTTCAGCGATGCGGCGGTCTTCATCTTGGCACGGATCACTTCGGTGTTGCCGGCGGCGGCCACTTCCATGTCCATGCCGGCACCGGCTTCGCCCAGCAGCATGCCGCTTTCATAGTCGACCAGCGCCACTGCCTGCGCGCCGTCGATGCCCATCAGTGCGTTCAACGATTCATTCAGTCCAGCCACGTCGCACCCCTTGTCGATGTTGGTTCGAGCCCCTCGTTCCCCTGCGGCCGGGCTCACGATCCGCCGAGTTCGGCCAGGATCGCCTGGCCACATTCCCTGCTCTGCCACAGCACCTGGCCGATCACGCTGCGCTGGTCGCAAGCCGCCATCAGCAGCAGCGGTGCGCGTCCCTCGGCCTGGATCGCCAGCATCAGCACCTTGCCGCCCGCGGCTTCCAGCATCAGCGTCTGCAGATCCCCAAGCACCAGTTCGCGCCCCACTGCTGCAGCCAGCGCCAGCATCGCGCTGGTCATCGCTGCCAGGCGTTCACCGCGCCCTTCGGCACCGGCACTGACCAGGGCGAAGCCATCCACACTGGCCAGCACCACCGTGCGTATGCCTTCCACCCGCTGCTGCAGGTCTCGCAGCAAGGGCTGCAGGCGCTCACGCTGGCCGGCGTCGGGCAGTAGCGCCACCTGCCCGTCAGCCATGCGCGGCCACCAGTGCGTGCGCTTCCATCTCGCCCATCAATACATCCATCAGCAGCAATCCCTGTTCGCGGTCGCGGGTATCCACGGCCAGTAGCGGCAGCGGCTGGTCATCAAGGCAGGCACGGGCGGCCCAGTCATCCAGCGCGGCGTGCGATGCCTGGTCGAGATGGGTGACGGCCACCACCAGCGCCAATGACGATGCGAACGGCCGCAACACCTGCAGATAATCCTCCAGTTCGGCAACCACGCCCGCGCGCCGCGCATCCAGCAGCAGCACGGCGCCGCGGGCGCCCTGCAGCAGGATCGGCCAGAGGAAATCGAAACGCTGCTGTCCCGGCGTGCCATACAGGCGCAGCCGCTCGCCATTGGGCAGGTCGATATCTGCATAGTCCAGGGCGACGGTGGTGGAGGCCTTGTCGGCACCGAGGCGGTCGCTGTTGGCCACGTCGGTGTCGACCACCGCGCCGGCCGCGATGCTGCGCACCAGGGTCGACTTGCCACTGCCCATGCCACCCAGCACCACCACCTTGTGCTCACGCATTGCGTTCGCTCCCACGCAGGTGACGCCACAGGCGGGCGAGCAGGCCGTTGTCAGCGCCGGCAGCGCGTTCCGGCAGCGGTACCGCCGGTGCTGCCTGCAGCTGCGCGTAACCGCACAGGTAAGCGGCATGGATGAAATCGCGCACGGCCGCAGGCGGCAGATCAAGCAACATCGCGCACTCGTCCACCGTGCACGCGCGCTTGAGCAGCAGCGAGCACAGGCGGAAGCCATCATGGTCATGGCCCAGCACACGGAAGTCGGGCCAGCGCAGCAGCTTTACCGAAGCACCGCGCAGGCGTTCGTCCAGTGCCTGCCAATGGCGGCTGCGTTGCGCCCATTGCCACAGCAGCGGCCGCAGTGGCTGGCGTGGCCGCTCGCCGGCCAGGCCATGCAGGCGTGCGGGTGTCAGCGCATCCAGCTGCAGGCGTTCGAAGGCATCGGCCAAACGCTCCACCAGGGCCGTAGCCGGTTCCTGCAGCAGCACGGCCTGGTCATGCTCCAGGTCCATCAGCAGCAGAGGCTCGCCCGCATCACTCAACAGGGCCTGGCCCTGTCGCAGCGGCAGCCGCTCGCGCAGCAGACGGGTGATGGCATGCGCACCCTCAGCCAGGCGGATCGGTGCGGGTGCGTGCATGGCCAAGGGCTCCACTGCCAACTGCATGCGACGCAGCGCGCGACCGATGGCACTGTCATCAAGCACGTCCTGGTGCCCGTCGCCATCACGCAGCTGGCCGCCGATGTCTTCGATCCAGCACTGCAGTCGCGGACGTTGCTGGCGCATGCGCTGGGCCGCGTTGCGCAGCGCCGGCGTATCGCGGATGACCAGCAGGTCGCAATCGTCCAGGTCCTGGCTGCGGCGGATCTGGCCGTCCGGCAGGGCCGACGCCACGCGCAGCCGCTGCAGCAGGGCCTGCTCGCCCTGGATGTCGGTTCCCACTACCAGCACGCGTGCCATCCGTGTTCCCCGTGCGGCCACCTCCCCGGTGGCCTCGCGTCGCCAAGGCTAGGGCATCGCCAGCGGCAGCCGTCGTGATCGACTGCTCAGATCGGGGGCGGTTGCAGACGGTGCCCGATCAGTTCTGCGACGGCCATCGCGGGCAAGTTTCATGCCTCGTTGACGACATTCCGACAGCCGACGGGAATCACGGTTCTGGACGCGGGTCGAATGGGGTCAGAACCCTTTTGCATGGCAAAAGGGTTCTGACCCGGAGCCCAAAAGAAACCCGCGCCGAAGCGCGGGTTCCGGTGTCACGACCGGACGGCGATGGATCAGCCGCGCAGCTGCTCCAGCGCGGCGTTGAAGGTCGCGCTCGGGCGCATCGCCTTGCTCGCCTTGGCGACGTCCGGGCGGTAGTAGCCGCCGATGTCCACGGCCTTGCCCTGCACCGCGATCAGCTCTTCGACGATCTTCTGCTCGTTGTCGGTCAGTGCCTTGGCCAGCGGTGCGAAGCGTGCCTTCAGTGCCGCATCTTCGTCCTGTGCGGCCAGCGCCTGCGCCCAGTACAGCGCGATGTAGAAGTGGCTGCCACGGTTGTCGATGCCACCCAGCTTGCGCGACGGCGACTTGTCGTTGTCCAGGAACTGGCCGTTGGCTTCGTCCAGCGCCTTGGCCAGCACGCGGGCGGCGGCGTTGTCGTAGCGGTTGCCCAGGTGTTCCAGCGACGCGGCCAGGGCCAGGAACTCACCCAGCGAATCCCAGCGCAGGTAGTCCTCTTCGACGAACTGCTGCACGTGCTTCGGGGCCGAACCACCGGCGCCGGTCTCGAACAGGCCGCCACCGGCCATCAGCGGCACGATCGACAGCATCTTGGCGCTGGTGCCCAGCTCCATGATCGGGAACAGGTCGGTCAGGTAGTCGCGCAGCACGTTGCCGGTCACCGAGATGGTGTCCTCGCCCTTGCGGATGCGGTCCAGCGAGAACGCGGTGGCTTCCACCGGCGGCAGGATGCGGATGTCCAGGCCGGTGGTGTCGTGGTTCTTCAGGTACTGCTCGACCTTGGCGATGACCTGCGCGTCGTGGGCGCGGGCGGCATCCAGCCAGAACACGGCCGGGGTGCTGCTCAGGCGGGCGCGTTCGACGGCCAGCTTGACCCAGTCCTGGATCGGCGCGTCCTTGGTCTGGCACATGCGCCAGATGTCACCGGCTTCCACGGCGTGTTCGAACACCACGTTGCCGGCATCGTCGGTGACCTTGACCACGCCGTCGGCAGCAATCTGGAAGGTCTTGTCGTGCGAACCGTACTCTTCGGCCTTCTGCGCCATCAGGCCGACGTTCGGCACCGAGCCCATGGTGGCCGGGTCGAAGGCGCCGTGCGCCTTGCAGTCGTCGATGACGGCCTGGTACACGCCGGCGTAGCAGCGGTCCGGAATGACCGCCTTGGTGTCCTGCAGCTTGCCTTCGGCATTCCACATCTTGCCGGAGTCGCGGATCATCGCCGGCATCGAGGCGTCGACGATCACGTCGCTCGGCACGTGCAGGTTGGTGATGCCCTTGTCCGAATTGACCATGGCCACGCCCGGACGCTGCGCGTATTCGGCGGCCAGGTCCGCTTCGATCGCGGCGCGGGTGGCTTCCGGCAGCGACGGCAGGCGCGCGGCCAGGTCACCGATGCCGTTGTTGGCATCGAAACCGGCCTGCTTGAGCACGTCGGCGTGCTTGGCCAGCACGTCCTTGTAGAACTCGTTGACCGCCACGCCGAACATGATCGGGTCGGAGACCTTCATCATGGTCGCCTTCAGGTGCAGCGAGAACAGCACGCCCTGGGCCTTGGCATCGGCGATCTGCTCACCGATGAACGCGGCCAGCGCCTTGCGGCTCATGACGGCGGCATCGACGATCTCGCCGGCCTTGACCGTGGTCTTTTCCTTCAGCACGACGGCGCTGCCGTCCTTGCCGTGGAAGGTGATCTTCAGCGCACCGGCGTTGGCCAGGGTGGCCGACTTCTCGCTGCCGTAGAAATCGCCGGCGGCCATGTGCGCGACGTGCGACTTCGAATCCGACGCCCAGGCGCCCATGCGGTGCGGGTGCTTGCGCGCGTAGTTCTTCACCGACAGCGGTGCACGGCGGTCGGAGTTGCCTTCGCGCAGCACCGGGTTCACCGCACTGCCCTTGACCTTGTCGTAGCGCGCCTTGTAGTCGCGCTGCTGGTCGTCGGCCGGGGTTTCCGGGTAATCCGGCAGCGGATAGCCCTGGTCCTGCAGTTCCTTGATGGCCGCCTTCAACTGCGGCACAGAGGCGGAGATGTTCGGCAGCTTGATGATGTTGGCGTCCGGGGTGGTCGCCAGCTGGCCCAGCTCGGCCAGGTCGTCGCTGACCTTCTGCGCGTCGGACAGCAGTTCCGGGAACTGCGACAGGATGCGGCCGGACAGCGAGATGTCACGGGTTTCCACCACGATGCCGGCAGTGGCGGTGTAGGCGTCGACGATCGGCAGCAGCGACTGGGTCGCCAGGAACGGTGCTTCGTCGGTCAGCGTGTAGAGGATCTTGGACATGGGGGACTTGGACTCTGTAGCAATGCTCAGGGGAAGGCCGGCGCCAGCGCCGGGCCACGTGCAACCGTGTCGCTTTCCCCCGTCGCCGTCAGGGTGGGCGCGCGGCGGGGAAACCCCTGCATTGTCGCGTTTTCAGCCGCGCGGGGCAAAGCCGCGCCATACGCGGCGGTACTGCACGGCGGCAACGCTGTGATCCATCCACGCACGGCGTGGATCTGCGCGAACGCCGCCGTCAGTGGATCCACGCCATGCATGGATGAAGCCAGCCACCGGCCAATAAAAAAGGACGCAGCCTTGCGGCTGCGTCCATCGTGAGTCCTGCCGGGAGAGAGTCGGCAGGACTTACTTGACCTCGAACTCCTGCGGCGTTCCAGCCGCCTTGCCATCGACCGTGACCTCGGCGCGGTACTTGCCGGCCGGCCAGCCCTTTGCATTCTTGAATGTGACGTTGGTGGTCTCCGCGCCGCTGGCATTCAGGGTCGCGGTCTGTTCGCCGGCCACCTGGCCGTCCTGGAAGGTCAGCTTGGCACCGACATTGACGTTGTTGGCGGCGCCATCGGTCTTGACCGAGACGATGACATCATCCTTCGGCGAGAACAGTGCAGCCGGGGCGACCGATTTGTCGGCGGCAGCGGTCTTGCCCACGGTGACGGTGGAAACGCTGACCGCAGCAGCTTCCGCCATCGGCGGCGGTGCACCGGTCATCGGTGCCGGCGCTGCCGGCTCGGCCGGAGCCGTGGCGGCCGGAGCGGCGTTGGTGTCGGTCGACTCTTCCTTCTTCTTGCAACCGACCAAGGCAACGCTGCCCAGCAGGGCGGCGATCAGGGCGGTCTGGAGCGGGGTGGTCTTGATCATTCGGGGTTCCTCCCAGGGATTGTCGGACGGCGTTTGATCGCCGCTTACTTCGGCGGCAGTTTCAGGGTCTGGCCCGGGAAGATCTTGTCCGGGTCGTCAAGCACATCGCGATTGGCTTCGAAGATCTTTTTCCAGGCGTTGGCGTCGCCCAGATGCTGCTTGGCGATCTTCGACAGCGAGTCACCCTTCTGCACGGTATAGGTGCCGCCGCTGACGATCTCGGCGGTGCTGTCCACCGAAGCGCTCACGCCGGAGAAGTCCGCCTTCGGCACCTGCTCGGCGGTACTGTCGACGCTGGCGCTGACGCCGGAGAAATCGGCTTTCTTCTCGGTACTCATCCACAACTCCCGTCTGCATGACTACGTGGCTCGCACGGTGCCATGGCGGTTGTTAAATGGGGATGGTGCAGATGTGAAGCCGCCCCGGGGGGCGGCTGAACAATCGGGAGAGACGGTGCCCGGTAGTGCCGGCCACTGGCCGGCTGTGCCAGGGGGATCCGGCCTTGGCCGATTGCCGGCCAGCGGCCGGCACTACCCGTAACCGCCTGCGAATCATGGTAGTGCCGGCCGCTGGCCGGCGCTCGCCGGGCATGGCCCGGCACAACGGGCAACCGCCTGCGGCGGTTACTGGCGCAGTTCGCGGTAGGTCGCGACCGGGGCGGCAATGCCGGGACTGGCGCGCCACGGGTTGATGTCCAGGCCGCCACGGCGGGTATAGCGCGCCTCCACTTCCAGCCATTGCGGCTGGCAGCGCGCAGACACCTCGCTGAAGATCCGCTCAACGCACTGCTCGTGGAACTCGGCGTGCTCGCGGTAGCTGACCAGATAGCGCAGCAGGCCGGCACGATCGATCTTCGGCCCGCGGTAACGCAGGCTGACCGTCGCCCAGTCCGGCTGGCCGGTGACCGGGCAGTTGGACTTCAGCAGTGCCGAGACCAGGGTCTCCTCCACCACCTCACCGGCATTGGCCAAGAGAAAGTCCGCCTGCGGCGGGCCGTAGCAGTCGATCTCCAGCTCCAGCCCGTCGATGGATTCACCGAGCGGCGTCTCGCGCAGGCCCGGCAGCCCGAACTCGACCTGGACCGGCGCACCGGCACAATCCGACAGATCCGCCACGATGCGCGCGCGCAGTGCCTCGGCGCTGTCGATGCGGGTGCTGTTGAGGGAGTTGAGGTACAGCTTGAACGACTTCGATTCGATCAGCCGCGGCGACGTGCACGGCACCTGCACGGTGGCCACGGCCACCTGCGGCTTGCCACGCGGGTCGAGCCAGCTCAGCTCGAAGGCGTGCCAGCGGTCATGGCCGACGAACGGCAGCGCGGCGTCATCGAGGCCGATCTCGGCGCGGGCGCCGCTGCGGGGGATGGGAAACAGCAGGCCGGGATCGTACTGCGACGGGTAACTGACCTCGCGACCGAGGCTGGAATCCTGTGGGGTGTTCATGGGGGGCATTGTATCGCGCGGACGGCGGGCCTTCGGCCGGGCCGGCCAACGGCGGAGCCCCTCCGTGGTGGTTTTGTTGGTTGGTCGTGGAAGGCGGTCTATCGGCTTGGCCGGGTGGGTAGGCGGGTCGGGGGACGCCGTAAACCCGTCCTTGGGGGCTTGGCCGCGGCATCCATGCCGCGGACTGATCTGGCCCCCCGTCAGCGGACGCCAAGAAGCGATACTTTGATCGCACTTGGAGGTCCCTTATGTCCCGTATCACCCGCCGTAGCTACACCGATGAGTTCAAGCACCAAGCCGTGGAGTTGGCCGAGTCGCTCGGG